>JBQCEJ010000514.1:0-21011 GCA_051960355.1 Verrucomicrobiota bacterium
CCTTCAAACGCAAAATCCCCGGAGGGCTCCATCCACACTTCGGATCCTCCTACTGGTATCTGCATCGCTCGTGCCTCCAGTGGGTTCACGATTACCTGATCAACCATCCAGAATACGTAAAGTTCTTCCGCTGGGCTCACATTCCCGACGAAAATTTTTTCCAGACATTGTTGATGAACTCCGAACTGGAGCCAAGCATCTGTCCCAGAACACTTACGTACGTTGATTGGCGGCCTCCTTTTCCCGGCATTTTGACCATTGAAGACCTGCCGCGATTACACGAAAGCGATTGCCTGATGGCCAGAAAATTTGATTCCACAGTGGATGCTGAAATCATGAATCAATTGGACCAGGATGCCCGGTTGGCCGACAGAGCCAGCGCGGAATGCAGTCAACCTTTCGCGGAGGAGCTTCACCTCTCTTTGCCGCCTTAGGCCCTAGCGTTCAAAAAATGACCGGTGCAAAAACGGTGCAGAAATAGTTCAATTCTCGAACACAAAAAACCCTGAGCCATAGGCGGCACAGGCTCAGTCCATTGCTCGTAGCCGCGATCCTTTAGGTCGCGCCGGTTTGGCGGCAACAACACCCAACGGGAACGCGGCTGAACAGGAACGCAACCTAAAGGTGTGCGACTACGAGGCTGATTGCACCAGCGGCGGGATCGGACAATCCAGCGCATCCGCAATGCCGCGCAGGAGTTCGGCTTCCATCTCCTGAATCACACCGTCGGCGGCGACGGTCCGTGCGCAGGCTTGGAGAACATTCTTCTTGATCTGCGGCACGGCCTGATTCAACCGCTCCAGCACCCCATCGACCTGCGGCAACTCGCAAGCGTCCGCCGTTATCAATTGCAGCGGAGTCTGCGCGTAATAACTCAGCGGACCGGCACCCTGCTGGAAAGCCACCTGCGCTTGGGCAGGATCGTCGGCACCGACGTGCGCCAGTGCCGAAAGGAGCACCGCGCAATCCCCGGCCAGCGGCTTGAGCGCGTAATATTGAATGATCGGTTTGCGCACACCCCGGAACTGCGGTTCCAGATGCCGCAACGTGATTTTCTGTAAGACGTATTCGAAGAGATTGATCTCGTTGTCGCTCTCCACCAGTTGCTGAACCGCGCGGGCGAACTGCTCGTATTGCGACGGCGAAAACTGCCGCAAGGCCGGCAAGGCCAGATCAACCAACGGAAGCTTGGCGCGCGTGGCGATCGCCTGCACTTCGGGCAGCAACCGCTCGGTTTCACGCCGGATGCCTTCGTCCGTGGTCTGCCTCAGAAGTTCCAGTTGCTTTCGTTGCAGTTCCGGCTCATCGCTGATCAACAACGCATAGATCATGGCCGAGGCGCCGAGCGGATCGTGCGCGGCCTGTTGAACGGCGGGCGGAAAGGAATCCCGCAACTCCACGGCGTATTGCAAATGCGCCGGCGTCGGTTCGCCCAAGGCCGGCATTACCGCCTCAGCCAGGATCACCGGCGGCAACAAAGCGCCCGCTCCGGATCGCGTCGGCGGCATTCCAGGAAATGGAAAGGGCATTGCCGGGCGTTGAGATGGGTGGAGCATTTCGTGCACGGCGGCTTCTTCCTCGGGAATGGCCACGGGCGGAAATTGGCCGTCAAAGCTTGGATCAATCGCCCGGATCCGTTCGGCCAGCGGCGGATGCGTGTCCATGCTGCCGAACAGAGATTGGCCCATGCCGTTGCTGAAAAACAGGTGCGACACCTCGGCGGCGTGGGGCGATTCTAATTTCGAGCCGTACTCCAGCCCGCCAATTTTTTTCAGCGCACCGGCCAGCCCCGCCGGATTGCGCGTGAACTGCACCGCCGAAGCATCGGCCAGAAATTCGCGTTGCCGGCTGACGGCGGCCTGGATCAGCCGGCCAAAGAAAACACCGATCCAGCCGAGGGCCAGCAACACCAGTCCCAGCAGCGGCAAAGGATTTCGTTCGCGCCGGTTGCCGCCGCCGGTCTGCATCAAAATCCGTCCAATGACCGCGATGCAGACGATGCCGAAGATGATTCCGATCAGGCGAAGGTTCAGCCGCATGTCGCCGTTGAGGATGTGGCTGAACTCGTGACCAATGACGCCCTGCAACTCGTCGCGATTGAGCAGCTTCATGCAGCCGTGAGTGACGGCGACGGCAGCATCGCTCGTGGTGTGGCCCGCGGCAAAGGCGTTGATGCCCGATTCGTGATCCATCACATAGACCTGCGGGACGGGCACGCCGGACGCCAGCGCCATTTCCTCGACGACATTCAACAGCTTGCGTTCATCGGGATCGGTTGTGTTGGAATTGAGAAGCCGCCCGCCCAGCATTTCGGCCACCGCACTGCCGCCCTGCGACAACTCCATTGTTTTGGACAGGCTGCCAATGAGAATGACGGCCAAGGTCCCGAGCGCCACACTGGCAAACACCCTGGCGTTCCAGAGCCCGACGTGGACGGCCGGCGCATCGTAAGCGTAATGATGCCGTTCGCCGCCCGTAACACCCATGATCAAAACCACGGCGAGATAAATCGCGACGATCAGCGCCGCCACGCCGGCCATGAAATAAATCACCAGCCGCTTGGTGTTGCGATGGGCTCGATCCTGACGATCAAAGAAATCCATGGTCCGCCGGACGATTCAACGATTCAACGATTCAACGATTCACGTTTCCAGAATCAGAACTGCACCTTGGGCGCAGTCTTTTCCTCCGGCTTGTCGATCACGAATAATTCAGCGGGCCCGAAGTTGAACGAACCGGCAATGATGTTGGAGGGGAACACTTCGCGCTGCGTGTTGTAGGCCATCACCGAATCGTTGTAAGCCTGGCGGGCAAAGGAGATTTTGTTTTCCGTGGAAGTCAGCTCTTCGGTGAGCTGCATCATGTTCTGGTTGGCCTTGAGATCGGGATACGCTTCGGAAATGGCCATGAACCGGCTGAGCGCACCGGCCAGACCGGTCTCGGCTGAAGCCAGACCTTTCACGGCAGTGGCGTCTCCGGGATTGCTGGCCGCCGTTTGCGAGGCGGTATAAGCGACGTTGCGCGCCTTAATGACGTTCTCCAGCGTTTCACGTTCGTGTTTGAGATAGCCCTTGGCGGTTTCGACGAGGTTCGGGATGAGGTCGTAGCGCCGTTTGAGCTGAACGTCGATTTGGGCGTAGGCGTTCTTGTAGCGATTGCGAAGCGAAACGAGCCGGTTGTAGCCGCCGATGACAAACATCACCGCGAGGAACAAAACCAACAACAGGCCGAGTCCGAGAATCAATCCGATAGCCATAATGCACCTTTTGTTAAAGTTGTGTAACAGCTAGGCCATCACGACGGGACAGGCAATTACAATTTCCACCCGCCATTCTCCGAGCTGGTCAACTTGGCCAACGGTCAGTCGTCAGTCGTCAGTCGGCCGTTCGTATCTGCGTCCATCTGTGGCCTCCCGTTTCCCGCATCAGCCTTCGTTTTCTTTGTTCCTTAGTTGTTCGATGTCCCCGATCCCATGTTTCAACGTTTCACTCTTCACGCTTCCCGTTTTACAAATGCTTCACTTCACAAAGCCCTGAACCTTCAGCCAGTAAATGCAATCGCCTGTCCAGGGATGCATCTGCGGAATTTTCTCCGGCGTATATTCCCGAATCCCAAGGCCCATGCCGTGGCCGCCCTTTTGATAAATGTGCAGATCAAACGGCACACCCGCCTGGCGAAGAGCGCTGGCAAATTGCAGGCTGTTTTCCACCGGAACGGTTTTGTCTTCCATCGTGTGCCACACAAAGCAGGGCGGCGTCTCCTTGGTGACTTGCAGCTCATTGGAAAATTCTTTCACCAGCGCGGGCGGCGGGTTAGTGCCCAGCAGATTTTTCTTCGAGCCCTGATGCGCAAATTCGCCCATCGAAATCACGGCGTAACACAGCACGGCCACATCGGGACGGGAACTTTGACGGTCGATCGGATCAATGGCCGTGGCATCGCCCGCATCGAAATGCGTCGCCAACGTGGAAGCCAGATGACCGCCTGCGGACGAACCCATGATGCCGACGCGCTTGGGATCGAGCTTCCATTCACCCGCCCGGGCGCGAACCAGCCGCACCGCCCGCGCGGCATCCTGCAACATCGCGGGATTGTGGTAATCCGGTGCCAGCCGATATTTCAGCACGAAGGCCGTGATGCCATGATCGTTGAGCCATTCGGCGTAAACGCCTCCTTCATGTGGCGCGAGATGCTGGTAGCCGCCACCGGGACAAATCACCATCACCGCGCCCGTGGCTTTGCCCGCCTTGGGAAAGTACGGCGTCAGGGTCGGGATATCTTTGTCGTTCTGACCCAGAGCACCGGGAGCGCCGTCAGGCCAGAGGGGAAAGGAATTGGTCGATTGACCGAAGGCAGAAAGGGTGAAACAGGCGAGCATAAGAGCGAAACACGTTTTCATTTGCCTGCGAGAATAATCAACGACCCCACGGCGGTCATCCATATTTTCATTAGTTGTTGGTCAGTCGGCAGTCGTCGTTCCGTTTGCGCACTCCGAACTTCTCCGGCAGTTTTTGATCATCAGTGTCCACCTGTGGATCCCGTTTTCCGCTTTCCCGCTTTCTCGATTTCCGGATCAGCCTTCAATGCTTCGCCGCATTGTTGTTCGATATCCCCAACTTGGGCTTGCCTCGAGATTTCGGCCACTGAGCGAGAGGGCAATTAGGGGTTGGTGGTTTTTGGATTCAAAGTGAACGGGGGCTGATACAGGGCAGACGCAACCCAATGAAACGGTACACGAGCTTACATCGGCGCGTTCTGAGGTCCGTTCGCGCACCAGATAAAAGATGAATGCGTTTTAAAACAAGTGCCGTTCGCAAGTGAGCCTATCAGAGATGGCCTCAAACAACTGAGCGACTCAGATGCCGGTCCACTTGAATCACCGTTTCGTTTCAGACAGCTTGAGTAACTGCTCGAACTCCGGCGGTGAAAGCGGCGTCACGGACAGGCGCGACTGTTTCACAAGCGGGATTTGCTTCAGCAGCTTGTCGGCCTTGATTTGTTCCAACGTCACCGGTTTTTTCAGCGGCTTCACCGGCACCAGATCGACGCAGGACCAATCGCCTTCCTCCGCGGTGACGTCCGGATAGGCTTCCCGGTCCACGCGCGCCAGCCCGACGATCTGCTTTTCCGAAACGCTGTGATAGAAGAAAACGAGGTCGCCTTTTTTCATCGCACGCAGATTATTCCGCGCCTGGAAAGTGCGCACGCCGGTCCAGGCTGTGCGGCCGTCGCTGACGAAATTGGACCACGAATATGCTTCCGGTTCCTGCTTCACGAGCCAATGTTGCATGGAAAGAATTTACGATTGCTGATTTACGATTTACGATCTCCGCGTGAGTTTGCCTGACAATCTCGATTCGATTCAACAACGCAGTCGCGCCGCCTGCGACCGTGCGGGACGCCAACCCTCTTCGATCACCTTGCTCGCGGTCACCAAGGGGCAACCGCCCGAAGCGGTCAATGAAGCCGCGAAGCTTGGCCTGACTTTTTTCGGCGAAAGCAAAATTCAGGAAGCCAAAGGGAAAATCCCGCTCTGCTCCGGACGCCTGCGCTGGCAGATGATCGGCCACCTGCAATCGAACAAAGTGCGCGACGCAGTGGAATTGTTTGAGATGATTCAAAGCGTGGACAGCCTGGGTCTGGCCGAGGAGATCAACAAACGCGCGGACCAGGCCGGCAAGACGATGCCCATTCTACTTGAGGTCAATCTCGCCGGCGAAGCCAGCAAGTTTGGTTATAACCCCGAGCAGGTTTTGGCCGATCTCCTGAAAATCAACGGGCTGCCGCGCCTGGAAATTCACGGCCTCATGACCGTGCCGCCTTACACGAGCGATTCGCAGCGGCTGCGGTCGTTGTTCCGTCAGATGCGCGAACTTAAACAGCGTTGCGAAGAAACGCTCGGCGCTCCCCTGCCCCAGCTCAGCATGGGCATGTCCGGTGATTTTGAAGTCGCGATCGAAGAAGGCGCCACGATGGTGCGAATCGGCACGGCGTTGTTCGGCGCCAGAGCCCGGCGCGAACCGACGGCGTAAAAGAAGCCACTCAAACAACGCTGAACAACGAATTCCGAAGCTCGGAAGCCAGCTAAAAACCCCTCCTCTCCCCGGAAACTTGCCTTTGAGCCGTTTTGAGGCAAGCTGCCGCGATTGAACTCTAAGGCCAAAGCCATCCTCCGCAGTCGTTATCCGCTCGCCATCCTGGCTGGCGTTTTGCTGGCGTGCGCGTGTCCGAAAATCGGCGTCGCCGGTTTCGGCTGGATTGCTCCGGGACTATTGCTCGCGCTTACGCTGGGCCAAAGCGGGAAGCAAAGTTTTCGCCTCGGGTATGTGGCGGGATTGGCGCATTACCTCACGTCACTTTATTGGCTGCTGCTGATTCCCGTGAAAGGATTTCCGATTCTGGGCTGGAGCGCCTTGGCTGCTTTCATCGCGCTCTATCCGGCAACCTGGGCCTGGTTGGCGGCAAAAATCTTCAATCCCAAATCCGTTGCGCCTGCTGCCGAAGATGGGACTCTGCGTCGCGCACCGATTTTCAAAGCACTAGCCACGCGGAGCTGGAGCCAGCGAACCCTTGGAGCACTCGCCTGCGCCGCGCTTTGGGTGACACTCGAAATGATCATTGCGCGGCTGTTCGGCGGCTTCCCCTGGAACCTGCTCGGCGCTTCGCAATATCGCATTCTGCCGTTGATCCAAATCGCGTCGGTGACTGGCGTCTATGGCATTTCATTCCTGCTGGTGTGGACTTCCGTTTCGTTGCTCAATGCGCTCCTCGCCATTCTGCGTCGCCCGGAAATGCGTTCGATCTGGCTGGGCGAAATTGCCTTGCCGATGCTGGCGCTCGCCGCGGTTTTCGCGTTTGGCTTTCATCAACTGGGACAGGCGCCCACGCCGACGCGTTTTTTGAGAGTGGCGATGGTGCAGCCGAGCATTCCGCAGACGATGATCTGGAACGAGGGCGCAGAAATGGAACGTTTTCAGCAACTGATGGCGTTGTCCGAACAAGCGCTCACCAACCATGCCGATCTGCTGCTCTGGCCGGAAGCCGCGATTCCCGGAATGCTGCGCTACGACGCCGCGATTCGCGAACCGATCTTGAACTTCGCGCGCCGTCACAAAGTGTGGATGATCGTCGGCTCGGACGATGCCGAACAACAGCGCGGTTCCACGAATCCCAGTGATGTTGAGTATTACAACAGCAGCTTTCTGATCAGCCCCGAGGGGCAGATTATCGAACGCTACAAAAAGCGCAGTTTAGTCATTTTCGGCGAATACATTCCGCTCGAACGCTGGCTGCCTTTCATCAAATGGTTCACACCGGTAACGGGCAGTTTCACGCCCGGGGATCGAGCGGTGCCATTTGAAATGACTGTCATCCGGCCTGAATCGTCCGCACCGAAATCGAGGTCAGAAACGCTGCGAGTCAAAACGGCAGTCTTGATTTGTTTCGAAGATAATTTTCCCCACCTGGTTCGTGACTACGTGGAGGACGACAGCGATTTCCTCGTCAACCTGACGAACAACGGTTGGTTCGGTGAAGGCGCAGCGCAATGGCAGCACGCGGCCAACGCGATTTTTCGCACGATCGAAAACGGCCTGCCGCTCGTCCGCTGCACCAATAATGGCCTGACGTGCTGGGTCGATGCGCAGGGACGCATTCGCGAAATTTTCCGGGACAGTGCGGGCACGATTTACGGCGCGGGAATCATGCGGGCCGAAATTCCCCTGCTCAATCCGGGTGAACGCCGCGCGCCGACTTTTTACAATCAGCATGGCGACCGCTTTGGCTGGGCGTGTGTCGGTGTGACCGGCTTGCTGCTGCTGGGGCAGTGGCCGAAACGCCGGTCGTGAGGAAATTTCGGACGAGCGGTTACTTCAACAGCGCCTGCGCATGTTTCCGCGCAGCATCGGTCTCTCCGCCGAGCATGCGCGTCAATTCCGTGACGCGTTCTTTTTTGTCCAACAGATGAATCTCGGAAATGGTCCGGCCCTCTTTGACTTGCTTGCTCACGACGTAATGCGCTGAAGCCGTCGCGGCCACCTGAGGCAAATGGGTGATGCACAAGACCTGACGTTTGGCGGCAATCTGTCGCATCTTTTCGCCGACCACATTTGCCGTTTCGCCGCCGACGTTGGCATCCACCTCGTCAAAAATCAGCACCGGAATCTGGTCCTCGGCCGCGAGAACTGTCTTCAACGCCAACATCACACGCGCCATTTCGCCGGACGAGGCAATGGCGCGCAGAGCTTTCGCGGGCTCGCCCGGATTGGGCGCAAATTGAAATTCGATGGTGTCGAAACCGGAAGCGGTAATCTGCGATTTGAAATCAGCGCCTTCAGACTGGCTGCTGATGGAGACATCAAACCGGCTCTGTTTGAAACCGAGATCCGCGAGTTGTTTGCTCACCGCCTTGCTCAACGTTGGAATCAACTTGCGACGTTTGGCGCTCAGCTCTTTTCCAGCGCGAAGCAGTTCGGCATCGAGCTTTTCCAACGCAGCATTGATTCGCGCCAGTTCCTCGTCGCGCTGTTCCATGCTTTGCAACTTGCGCTGGGCGTCGGCTCCAAACGCAATCACTTCGCCGAGATTGCTGCCGTACTTTCGTTTGAGCGAGTGCAACAGAGTGATGCGCTCTTCCAATTGCTGGAGACGCTCGGGATCGAGATCGACTTTGTCCACGTAATGCGACACCTCAGATTGCAGCTCGTGCAAGGCGCTGACCGCCTGCTGATGTTGATTCGCGATGCCGACCGCACTGGGATCGATGCGCTGAAGTTCCTGCAAGGTCCGGCCAAGAATGCCAGCCTGTGTGAGCAGCGCGCCATCGCTTTCCGCCAGCAGATCGAGCGCGGCCTGGCTGAGTTGCAGCAGCTTGGCGGCGTTGCTGGCGCGTTGATATTCCTGTTCTATCCCTTCGTCTTCGCCGGGTTGCAGGCGCGCGGAGGAAATTTCCTTCACCTGAAAGCGGAGCAGATCTAGCTGCTGCGCGTAGGTTTTCTCATCCACGATCAACGCCGCCTTTTCCGCTTCAATCAGCGAACGCCGGGAAACCCGTTCTCCAAACGCGTCCCGTTCCTTTTGCAAACCGCCGAATGCATCGAGAATCTCGAGCTGTTTGGCTGAATGCAGCAGCGATTGGTGATCATGCGGGCCGTGCATATCGACGAGCCACTCGCCAATCGTGCCGAGCGCATTGAGCGTCGCCGGCGAGCCGTTGACGAACTGACGATTCGCGCCCGCACTCGTGAAGGTGCGCTTCAAAACCAACTGCTGATCCTCACAAGGTTCCAGCCCGTTCTCGTCCAGGAACGTCTTGAGCGGCGATTTCAATCGGGCCACGTCGAACACCGCCTCGACGGAACAGCTTTCAGCGCCGCTGCGAATGAGCGTGCGGTCCGCGCGCTCGCCGAGGACGAGATTCAGCGCGCCGATGATGATCGATTTACCGGCACCCGTTTCACCGGTGATCACATTGTAGCCCGGCTGCAAATCGAGCGTCAGGTCGGCGACCAGGGCGAGGTTTTTAATGCGCAGCGTGGTTAACATGTTTAGATTTTAGCGGAACCAAATGGCAAACCACGGACCGACGCGAATGAACACGAATGGGAAGCAACGAAGCCACTGCGGAACGGTTGCGCAGCAGTTTTTTCATCGAGGCGCAGCGGTTTTGCAGCGCCGCAAGCAGGTCGAATCATGTTCATCGGTCATGGAATTGAATAGTCTGCAAGCGGACAGCGAAAGAAAATTTTAACATGTCGTTCTCATTCACTTTTCTCGGCTCAGGCACTTCACAGGGAGTGCCGATCATTGGCAAAGAATATCCGGCGGCGTTCCTGGCTAATCCAAAAAATCATCGCACGCGTCCCTCGATCTATGTCGCGACCGAGCAGGTCAAATTCGTCGTGGACACCACTCCTGAATTCCGCCTTCAGTGCCTGCGCGAAGACATTCGCTGGCTGGACGCGGTGATCTTCACGCATCCGCATGCCGATCACATGATGGGCTTGGACGACTGCCGGCGTTTTTGCGATCTGCGCGGCGGCGCGGCGCTGCCGATTTACGCGAACCAGTTGACAATGGATGTTTTGAAACGCGTGTTTGTGTATGCATTCCACGATGGGCCGTGGGTGAAGGGCTATTTCATTCCGGAGCCGCACATCGTCGATGGACCTTTCACGCTCGGTGACCTGGAGATCATTCCTTTCGCCCTGCCCCACGGTCGCCTGAACACAAATGGTTATCTCTTTATCCAAAACGGCCGCAAACGGCTCGCCTACCTGAGCGACTGCAAAGAGGTTCCGACCGAAGCCGTGGAGGCAATTCGCGGCGTGGAAGTGGTCGTGCTAGACGCATTGCGTTACGCGCCGCATCCCACGCACATGTGCCTCGATGAAGCGCTGACGGCGGCCCGCCGCATCGGCGCGCGCGAAACTTACTTCACGCATTTGACTCACGATTACGATCACGACGTGGCGCAAGCGGAATTGCCGGAAGGCGTGATGCTGGCCTGGGATGGGTTGAAGATCAGTTTGGAATAAAGCGTTGCAACGTGTATCTTCAGGCCAACTCACCCAATCGTAACTGATGCGTTTTTCAACCTATAAAGCCGCTGTTCTGGCCCTGCTCGCGCTCGCCTGGGCCGCGCCCGCGCCAGCC
Source organism: Verrucomicrobiota bacterium (assembly GCA_051960355.1). Classification (GTDB taxonomy): domain Bacteria; phylum Verrucomicrobiota; class Verrucomicrobiia; order Limisphaerales; family DASXHY01; genus DASXHY01. The sequence goes on from JBQCEJ010000514.1 coordinate 10,654, forward strand.
GCCAATCCCGGCGATGAAGTCATCGTCATTTACAACACCAAGGTTCCCGAATCCAAAGCCGTGGCGGAGCATTACGCTGAACGCCGTCACGTTCCTGCCAAGCAGGTCTTCGGTTTTGCGCTCAGCGTCGGCGATGAAATGTCGCGCTCGGAATTTCAGGATTCCTTGGAACGGCCTTTGGCCAAAGCACTCGAAAAGCAAAAGCTCTGGCACGTCACGGCCGAAACCATCCGCGCCACCAACGGCCAGCCGGCGCGCGTAATCTGGAAGCCGAGCGAATCCAAGATCCGCTACGCCGTGATCTGTTACGGCGTGCCCTTCCGCATCAAACGCGACGCGGCACTCAAGGAAAAGGCGACCAGCGAAGTGCGGGCAGAATTGCGTCGCAACGAAGCCGCCGTGGACAGCGAACTGGCGATGTTGCCCAATCTCGAACAGCACTTGCCTCTGACTGGACCGCTCACGAATCCGCTTTACGGCTCGACGAATCGATTCGCTTTCTCCGCGACGAACGGTGTTCTGATGGTCACGCGGCTCGATGGTCCGAGCGCCGCCATCGCGCGCGGATTGGTGGACAAAGCGATCGAAGCGGAGACCAACGGACTCTGGGGCCGGGCTTACATTGATGTGCGGAACATTGCGGATCCGAGCTATAAAATTGGTGACGACTGGATGCGCGGCGCGGCGGAAGTGTGCCGGCACCTCGGGTTGGAAACCGTGGTTGATACCAACGCCGCGACCTTCGCCGCCGGATTTCCGATGAGCCAGATTGCTTTTTACGCGGGCTGGTACGACGGCGATGTTTCCGGGCCATTTGCTCAACCTCACGTGGAATTCATGCCCGGCGCATTTGCCTATCACCTGCATTCCTACAGCGGCGCCAATCTCCGCAGCGCGACCAAGAATTGGGTCGGCCCATTGCTGGCCAAAGGCGCGACCGCCACGATGGGCTGCGTGGATGAACCGTATCTGGGCGGCACGCCGGACATTGCGATTTTTGCCGCGCGATTCATGTTCAACGAATTCACTTTTGGCGAGGCGGCGTATGCATCCCAATCGGTTCTCTCCTGGCAAACCACCGTCATTGGCGATCCGCTTTATCGTCCCTTTGGCCAGGAGGCAAAGGCGCTGCACGAGAAACTGGCCGCGCAACACAGCCCATGGCTGGAATGGTCCTTCTTGCGCCTGGCCGATCTTAATCTCGCCCGAGGAATGCCTTCGCTTCAGGTGTCCGGTTTGCTGGAACAAATCGAGCTCACCAAGCAAAGCGCCGTGCTCACCGAAAAACTCGCTGATCTTTATTCCGCTCAAGGCAAACCGTCGTCAGCGATTGAAATGTGGGAACGCGCGCTGACGCTGCATCCTTCACCCCAGCAGCAGATTCGCATTCGGCTCGATCTCGGCGAGAAATTGATCGCGCAGGATCGCAAGCAGGATGCGGTTGAGGAATTGGCCAAGATTCTCCACGAGAATCCGGATTACCCGGGGCGGATCGATGTGTATCGAAAACTTTCACAACTCGCGCAGCAACTCGGAAAAAGCGAAGCCGCCGACCAATACAATCGGCAGATCAGCGAACTCTCGTCGGCCGCGAAATAGCATGGTCCCCTTCTACGACACCCACGCGCATCTCGATTACCCGGACTTCGCCTCAGACCTGCCGGCGGTGATCGAACGCGCTCAGGCTGCGGGAATCACCCGGATGATTTCCATTGGAACCGATTTTGAGAGCAGCCGACGCGCGCTACAACTCGCGAAAACTTTCCCCTGCATTTATGCCGTCGTGGGCTGGCATCCCTCCGATGCGATGGCCGCGCCGGAAGACGTTCGCCCCGTTCTGCGCGAGCTGGCGCAACATCCCAAAGCCGTCGCGCTCGGTGAAACCGGGCTGGACCACTATCGCCTGCCGAGCCTCAAACCGGAGTTCACTGCGGCCGATGACGAACGATACAAGGCCAAGCAAGCCGCGTTGTTCCGGCAGCATCTCGAAGTGGCAGCGGAACTGGGATTGAACTGCGTGATTCATCAGCGCGGCGATTGCGTTGAAGACACGTTCCGCGAACTACAGCCGTTTGCCGATCGCGTGCGCGGCGTGTTTCATTGTTTCGCAGGCGACGCTGGTTTGATGCAGCGCATCCTCGCGCTGAACTCGCTGGTGAGTTTCACCGGCATTGCCACGTTCAAGAACGGGCAGAATGTTCGGGACACGATCGCGGCGACGCCTCTGGGACGCTTCATGTTGGAAACGGATTGTCCTTTTCTCGCGCCCATTCCGTATCGCGGGAAGCGCTGTGAACCGGCTTACGTGAAGGAGATTTCCGAAGTCGTCGCCCAGACCAAGGGCTGTTCGCTGGAAGAACTCAGTTCCGCCACCTGCGCCGCAGCGCATCAGTTCTTTCCGCGGCTGGTCTGATCAATCCTCCAAAGCGTCGGCGAGCAGTTCCGCCATGTGCTGGGATTTAATCATCGCCAAATGCCGCACCTGATGCCGGCAACTCGCGCCGGACGTCACAAAGACCGTTCCAAAGGGTTGCGCTTTGACTTCACGAATGAGCGGCTCGGCAATTTTCAAGGACAGCTCGTATTTCGATTTACGCATTCCAAACCCGCCCGCCATGCCGCAACAGCCCGTGTCCAATACCGAAATCGTGCGCTCCGGCAAGCGCTCGCCGAGTTTTTGCATATAGCCCGGATTGGACAATGCCTTGATGTGGCAATGCACGTGAATGATGACCTTCTCCGCCTTGGAATTGAACTTCAACGCGGTGGGCTCGCGATCGAGCAGATCTTCCAGGAATTCCTGGAACAAGAAACAGCGTTGCGCCACTTCCGCGCTGTTCGGCAGTTTCAGTTCGCCGTAGTCCTCCAGGAAAATCGAATAGCAGGACGGCTCCAAAAAAAGGATCGGAGCGTTGTCGGTGTCCTGACTGAGCAACGCCAGATTGTGTTGGCCAAGACGGGTGGCTTCGCCGAGATTCCCCTGGCTGAACGCCGGACGCCCGCAACATTTGCGCCCAACGGGGATGTCCACCAGGAACCCGGCGGCTTCCAGCACTTTCACCGCGGCGATTCCGATTTGCGGCTCGTGATAGCGCACGAAGGTGTCGTCCCAAAGAATCACACGACCGCGATCACCGGCTGGCTTAGGCCGTTTGAAAAACCAATGATCACACCGCTGGTGGGCGTAATGCGGCAGTTGCCGTTCCGAGGTGATGCCGAGAAAGCGATCGCCGAAAAATCGCATGATCGAAGAATCGAGAAACTGGTTGGCCAGTCTTGGAAATTTGCAGCCGAGCCTTCCCAAAAAATCGACCGCACTGAACAAACGCTCGGGCAGTTTCAAACCGTCTCGCCGGATTCGCGCGTACTGCAATTCCGCTTTTAGCAATGCCATGTTCACGTTGGACGGACATTCCTTGGTGCAAGCCTTGCAGGAAAGGCAATTGCTCAACGCGGCTTCCAATTCCGCCGAGCGCAACGGATCGGCACCTTCCAAACCGCGCAGATCCAGCACCGCGCGAATTGCATTGGCGCGGCCCCGCGTTGACATGCATTCGTCGCCGGTCGCGATGTAAGTCGGGCACATCGTCGGCGCCACCTTGAGACAACCGCCGCAGCCGTTGCACTGTTCGAGATTGCCGACGAAGGATTCGTCCTTGGCGGCAAACGCAAGGACCGGCTGAAACGGCAGCGCCAGTTCGTGGCCGGGTCGCGTGCGCAAATCTGAATCCAATTCAAAGCGCCCATCCGGAATGATCTTTCCCGGGTTCATCAGATCATGCGGATCAAAGGAATGTTTGATCTCGCGCATCAGATTCAAAATGTGCTCGCCCAATTGCTCGGGCATGAATTCCGTGCGCGCCATGCCTACGCCGTGTTCCGCCGCCAGCGAGCCTTTGAACTGGCGGACCAACGCCGAAACCTCGTTGGCCACATGCCGAAACTTTTTCAGATCCGCCTTGTTGTGCAGATCGAGAATCGGGCGCACATGGAGCAAGCCGCTTCCAGCATGACCGTAAAACGAGGCTTCGATCCCGAGGCGTTTCAGCAAACCATCGAGTGCAGCGACGTACTGGGGCAATTGCTCCGGGCGCACGGCGGTATCTTCGATGCCCGCGATCGGTTTGGCGTCTCCTTTGCGACCGGTCAACAGCGACAGCCCAGCCTTGCGCAAAGCCCAGAAACTGTTCGCACCTGTTTGTGTTTGAAGCACCTTTGTCCGGATGCCGAGATTGCGCCGTTTTAATTGGGCGAGACGATCCTCCACATCTTCGAAGAATTCGACAGCGAGAATCGCTTCGCAAGGACGTTGATCCAGCTCGAGCAGATCGCGCCCGGCTTTGAACTCAAGCTGGCCTCGGGTCTGGTCCAGGAGAACGCGGTCCAAGTGCTCGATCGCGGCGGGTTTGAGATCCAGCAATTCGACGGTCGCCTGCATGGCTTCGGCGACGGAATTGAAGAAAATCAGCGCAAGCCCTTTCTGTTTCGGCAAGCGCACCACCTTGAGTTCCGCCGAAACAATCGACGCCAGAGTGCCTTCGCTGCCGCAGAGGACGTTCACCAAATTGCCTGGCTCGCGCAGGCAACGATCCAGACCATAACCCGGCCAACGCTTCATCAAGCCCGTTGGGAACCGCTCCGCGATGTGCAGCGCGTTGAGCTGAACAATGTCTTCCACCAACTCACGTTCGCGCGGCAACGTGTCGCGCGCGGCGCCGACCTTTGCGTACTTGCCATTGGCAAGCACGAGATCCAGCGCGATCACGTGATCGGCGGTCGTGCCATAAACGGCCGTGTAGGCGCCGCTGGAATTATTGGCGATCATTCCACCCAGTGTTGCGCGTGAACTGGTCGCAACGTCGGGCCCGAAACAAAACCCGTACGGATGCAGAAAACGATTCAGCTGATCGAGGACCACGCCAGCCTCGACGCGAACCGTCTGGCGTTCCAGGTCAAAGCCGATGATCTCGCGGTTGTGCCGCGCAAAATCGATGATCAATCCTTCGCCCAGCGCGCCGCCGGCCAAACCGGTGCCCGCTCCTCGTGGAATCATGGAAATGCCGGCTTCACTGGCCGCGTGAACGATTGAGCAGACTTGCTTCACATCGCGTGGAAAGGCTACGGCAACGGGCTCGACCTGATAGAGCGAGGCGTCCGTGGCGTAGAGCTGGCGGGTAAGATTGTCGAAAGCGACTTCGCAGTTGGTGGAAGCGAGCGTCGAAATTTGTTGGGCAGAACTCATCGAGCCGCTAGCAAAGTACCGGCGCGACAGTGGGTTGACAATTCAGAAGCAGCAGCAACGATAGTTTAAATGCCTGAAGCACTTCAAATCCGGGTTTATGGCGATGCCCAGCTGCCCACGATCGTTTATCTTCCCGGCCTGCATGGTGACTGGACGCTGGTGAGCAGCTTTCGGCGCGCCTTGGGGAATCGCGTCCGCTTTGCCGAAATCACTTATCCGCGCACGCTGACTTGGTCGCTGGAGGACTATGCGGCCGCAGTGGAAACGGCGTTGCGAGAGCGAGGCATCACCGAAGGCTGGCTACTGGGCGAATCATTCAGCTCACAGGTGGTCTGGCCCATCGTGGATCGGAAACAGTTCAATGCCAAAGGAGTGATCCTGGCGGGCGGCTTTGTCCGTCACCCGATTCGCGTCGGAGTGCGGTTCGCGGAACGGATTGGCGGCGGCGTTTCCCTTTCGTGGCTGACTCGGATTATGTTCGGCTACGCCAAGGTGGCCCGATTCCGGTATCGTCATTCACCGGAAACGCTGGTCAGTATTCGGGAGTTTATTGAGCGCCGGACGGAACTGGATCGCCAAGCCGCCATTCACCGGTTGCGTTTAATTGCTGAGAACAACCCCGATTGCATTGCGCAAAGTCTCTCTGTGCCGCTGTTTGCCTTGTCCGGTTTTCTCGATCCGATTGTGCCGTGGCTGCTCGTCCGGCGCTGGTTGCGGAAGCATTCCCCCGCCCTGCGAGAGTATAAAATCATCTGGAACGCGGACCACAATGTTCTCGGCACGGCGCCGGACCAGGCGGCGGACCAGGTCGTAAGCTGGATTCAGGAATGCTCGCGCTGAAAGGTCAGGAGCGAAGAATCTTCTCAGCGGCATGCCGGACGCTGTCGGCCAACTCCTTGGGTTGGAGGACAACGGCATCACCGCCCCAGCTCAGCACCCAGCGTTGCACTTCGGCAAGGCCGGAGAGTTTCATTTTCAATTCCACGCCGCCGTCTTTCAACTCACGCAACTGCTGCGACGGATGCCATTTCTTCTCGCGAACGTAATCCGCTGACCGCGCGTCGAAACGGATCAGGACTTCGTATTGTCCTTCGCCCGAGTGAACACCGAAGCTGTCGCGCAGGCGCTTTTCCAGGGAGAATTTCTGCAATCGCTCGAAACTCTTGCCGGTCGGCTTGACGGATTGGATCCGTCCCGGAACAAACGTGCGGATGTCTTTGCGCAGATGATCGAAAGCGAACAGGTACCATTCCGCATTGATGTTGGCCAAATGGTAAGGATCGATGACACGCTGTTCGACTTCGCGGCGGCCGGGCTTGCGATAGCTGATTTCAATCTGCCGTCGGTGCGACGTGGCTTTGGCCAGGGCATCAAAAATTTCCAGATCGAGAATTTGCTCGGCCCGGGTCCGAAAGGAAATCGTCTGTTCAATGTCGGACAGGTTGAATGAAATCGTCTCCGGCAAAGCGTGTTCCATCTTCCGGATCGCACTGAGCAACGGTTTTTCGAAGTTGGTGCCGCGATATTGCTGGAGGGCTTTTTCCGCCACGATCAAGGCAAAGAGTTCGCCCTCGGTGATCTGAACGGTGGGAAACGCATTCACCTCGCCCGTGTAGTAGTAACCAAAATGACTGCCGTCATACTGGACGGGAAGGTCCAGTCGATCCCGCATGAACTCGATGTCGCGATGAATCGATTTCGTGCTGACCTCCAGCTCGCGGGCGAGCTGGGTGGCGTTGGGATATTTGCCGGATTGAAGCGCCTGATGAATCCGCAACATCCGCTCCAGCGGCGGACGGGAAACCGGAATCTGCGCCTTGGACTGTGACGCGCTATTTTTTGGGGAACGCGGCACAGCTCAACCTCGCCTCATCCGCGCTCAGGAACCTTTTTCCAGCTTGGCGAGCAACTCTTCGTTGGTCTTATGCTTCTTGAGCGCAGCCAGCAACGTTTCCATTGCTTCAACCGGATTCAGATCGACCATGGTGCGACGGAGTTTTCGGATGGCTTCGATGTGTTTCGGCGGGAAAAGCTTTTCTTCCTTGCGGGTGCCGCTCTTCGGAATGTCGATGGCCGGGAACAGGCGGCGCTCGGCCAGTTTGCGATCCAGAATCAACTCCATGTTGCCAGTGCCTTTGAACTCCTGAAAGATCAGTTCGTCCATGCGCGATCCGGTATCGACCAGCGCGGTGGCAATGATCGTGAGCGAACCGCCGTTTTCGATTTTGCGGGCTGAGGCAAACATCTTGCGAGGGATTTCCAGGGCGCGGGCATCCACACCACCGGTCATCGTGCGGCCGCTGCCGCCATGAACGCTGTTGTAAGCGCGAGCAACGCGGGTCAGCGAATCGAGCAGAACGAAAACATCCTTGCCGGATTCCACCATGCGGCGGCAGCGCTCAATCATGAACCGTGAAAGGCGAACGTGGGTTTCCAGATCCTGGTCGTTGGAGGAAGCAACAACTTCGGCTTTGACTGAGCGCTGGAAATCAGTGACTTCTTCAGGCCGCTCATCGATGAGAAGCACGATCACATGAACTTCGGGGTGGTTGGCCGTGACGGCGTTGGCGATCTGCTTCAGGATCGTGGTCTTACCCGTGCGCGGCGGGGCGACGATGATACCGCGCGTGCCCTTGCCAATGGGCGTGACCATATCGATGACACGCGTCTCGAGCTGGTCGGGCGTGGTTTCGAGGCGGAACTTTTCGATCGGATCGATCGTCGTCAGGTTCTCGAAACGGACCGCCTTGATATACTCGTCAAAAGGCATGTCATTGACCTTCTCAACGGCTTTGAGCTGAGGACTGGTGCCGCGATGCGGCGGCTGCGTAGGGCCGACGACGTGGCTGCCTTCGCGGAGGAAATTGCGTTTGATTGTGTCCGGCGTGACGAAGATATCCGACGGCTTGGGATGAAAATGGTTCTCGGACGTGCGGAGAAATCCAAATCCCTTTTCGGAAATTTCCAGGAAGCCGGAACCGGATTCCTGACCATTTTTGTTGTTTTCTGTGCTCATAGCTACGTTTATTAGATCGTCAAAGGTTTCGAGAATAGCCCCGAAAACTGCTTGTGAACTTTGAATTGTTGGGAAGCTGCTGCGCCGACACCTTCAGAAACCACTCTGCCGCGCGCGGCATATACCTTCGACACCTCACTACTTACGAGCAAACCGACCGAACTGCAATAAGTATTTTCCTGAGAGCGGCGATCCGGTGCGACCGCCGCTCCGAAAAAATTCTAGCCGCCGACTTCGGCCCGCGCTTCCGCCGCCAAAGGAGTGCTCAGGTAACGCTCACCCGTGGAGCACGCCACGGTAACAATCACCTTTCCCTTGTTCTCCGGGCGCTTGGCAATTTCGATCGCCGCGCAGACATTTGCACCTGAGGAAATACCCGCAAGAATGCCTTCCTCCTTGGCCAGGCGCCGAGCCATGGCGAACGCTTCATCGTTGGTGACTTCAAGGCATTCGACGATCTGCGGATTGCCTTGGGAATCTTTTAAATGAAGATTCTTCGGGATGAAACCGGCGCCTGTCCCTTGGATCTTGTGCGGTCCCGGCTTCAACGGTTGACCGGCGAGAGTTTGCGAGATCACGGGAGAATCCTTGGGCTCAACGGCGATCGCCTGGAAGGAAGGTTTGCGTGGCTTGATGGCTTCAACGCAGCCTGTGATCGTGCCGCCCGTTCCGACCGCCGAAACGAGGATATCCACTTTTCCATCCGTATCCGCCCAGATCTCTTCCGCGGTCGTGTTCATGTGAATGGCGGGATTTTCCGGATTATCAAACTGCTGTGGAATCCAGGAGTTCGGAGTCTCCTTTGCCAGCTGTTCCGCTTTGGAAATCGCACCTTTCATTCCTTCGGTACCGGGTGTCAAGACGAGCTTGGCGCCCAGCATCGCGAGCAAAGTGCGGCGTTCCAACGACATCGTTTCCGGCATCGTGAGAATGAGCTTGTAACCTTTCGCTGCGGCCACAAAGGCGAGGGCAATGCCCGTATTGCCGCTGGTCGGCTCGATGATGACCGTTTCTTTTTTCAGGATGCCCCGCTTCTCGGCGTCCTCGATCATCGCCATGCCAATACGATCTTTGACACTGCCGAGCGGATTGAAAAATTCACATTTCAACAAAATAGTCGCCGGCAGGCCGGCGGTGACTTTGTTCAGCTTGACGAGCGGGGTGTGGCCGACGGTTTCGACGATGTTGTTGTAAATGCGTCCCATAAAAAGATTTGTTGTTGTTGACCTGCGAGTGACCCGTTCAATCTTGGACAAAGGAGAAAGCGCGGCAAGTATTTTCGTCAGCCGCAGGACTCAGGGGGCTTCTCTGGAACCAGACGCCTCCAGCAATTTTGCTCAAATCGGCCTCTAATGCAAAAAGGCCGACTTGCGTCGGCCTTGTGTGTTTTAAGAAATGTAATGGGAACTAAGTCAGCGTAATCTTATCGCCGTCTTTCAACGTGACGATCGCTTTCTTCCAGTTGGGCGCTTTGCCGGCCTGAGCCGTGCGCTGACGGCGAGCTTTGCCGCGCACATTCAGCGTGTTGACTTTGACAACCTTGACCTTGAACAGCTCCTGCACCGCTTGACGGATTTGCGGCTTGGTCGCGCGACGATCAGCCACCACGGTGTACTGATTGAAGCTGTCGGCCTGGCGGGTGCCTTTTTCGGTCAACCGAACGGTTTTGATAATCTCGAAAGAATTCATGTTAATCCTTGCTCAAACGTGCGCCCACTTTTTCAAATGCGCTCTTGGTGAATACCAGTTTATCCGGCCGCAGCACGTCGTAAGTGTTCAAGCTTTCGCTCGTCGTCAAGGCCACGTTTGGAACGTTGCGTGACGCCTGGGTCAGGTTCTTGTCGGCGTCTTGGGAAACAAACAACGCCGTGCCCTGGATGACTTCGAGCGCGGAGAGCACGCCCATGAAATCCCGGGTCTTGGCCGAACTCAGCTTGAGGTCGTCCACGATCACCACGTCGCCCGCTTTCAAGCGTTCGCTCAAAGCCTTGCGCAACGCGAGTTGCTTGGTTTTCGAATTCACCTTTTTGGAGAAGTCGCGGGGCTTGGGTCCGAACACCACACCACCGCCACGCCACAGGGGCGAGCGGAATGAACCGG
>JBQCEJ010000515.1:0-3427 GCA_051960355.1 Verrucomicrobiota bacterium
AGGAAACCGGCAGTCCCCGGATGGCTTGCCTGTCTTTACTGCATCAGTATCATCGGTCCGCTCTTCCATACGGTACGTGGCGTGTTTCGCGATGGGGACTTTCGATGGCTCTGGCATTTGCCTGGTTGTATCGCCTCAGTGCTGGGGGCAGTCTGGGGCGGCGTCACGCATTGGCGTCGTGCCCACGATAGCCAGCTTATTTCCAAACTGCAGCCGCACCAGACACTGCGGTCCAAGTGATTACCGCAACTGCGGTTGCGGAGGCCATGCCGAGGTTTCTTCGATTTTGAGGAGAGGGCCTACGATGAGCGGCTATGCTCCTGCGGTTTAGTAGCCCGAATGATTAAAAAATGGCCGCGATTTCGGACGAACCGCTCCAGTGCCCGGCTAATAAAATCGGGCAACGGCAGGATGCCAACCGAGCGGACCTCCGCATCAAACCCAGTCAAGGTGAACAGTTCCTGCGCCTGACGAACAGTGAGCACTCGCACATGGCCTGTAATACCCGAAAACGCCGCGTCCTCAATGGACACGGCTTCTGGATGTGGTTCCTGATAATGCAGTCCAAGCGGGTTGCCCAGATAGCGGCCACAGAGTTGCATCAGCGAGAACGGGGTGTAGCCCAGACACAATGCCACACAATTTAGGAGACTGCAGAGGTTCTCCGAAGCAATAATGGCTGTGCCGCCGGGCTTAAGCACCCGGTAAGCTTCTTCCACGAAAAGTCGCGTGTTGTGCAGATGCTCAATCACCTGCGAGCTGAAAACCACATCAAACTTACCGTCTTCGAAAGGCCAACGCCCATTCAGATCGCAACCTACCACTTTGATCCCATGCTTCCTAGCTTTCTCCTGTCGCGAGGCCATGCCTTCGATCCCGGAAAACTCCCGCGGACGTTTCTTTAAATAGTGGAGCAAAAAATCTCCATCGCCGCAGCCGACGTCCAACAGGCTTTCCGGTTCCAGCGCCACGACGACTTGGCCGGCCCAATCGTCGCAACGTTTCAAGCCCAGGGCGCGCTGACGATCGGCGTATTTTTGCAATGGCCGCAGAAAGAAGTTTTTCCACATATCAAGGTGCTTGAGGATGTTTACTACAAACCAGCCGCAGCATCGGACACGAACCGGCGAATAGCAGCCGAGTGGCTAGGCATTGGGCAGAACCTAACGCCAAGCTTGCCTGCCGCCAGCTGGACCAGGAAGGATGGTGCGATCGCCACCGATTAGCCGCAGCTTCGCTGCCGAGCAGCAGATAATTCAAAAGCCACACCGGTCGGGTCACGGCAGAAGTCACGCAAGCCGTGATGTGGAATCCCGCCTTGCTCGCAATGGCTTGGACGGCCTCTGGTGTGAAATGCCAGAAATGATAAGGCACATCGAGATTGTACCAGTGCGGGCCTAGCCAGCGAGCTTCGCGGCTGGCAAAGTTTGGCACTTCGAGGATTAGAACGCCCGTGGGTGCCAGAAAGCGCCAGATGCGTTGCAAGATTTCGACAGGTTGGGCGAGGTGTTCTAGAACGTGCCAGAGTGTGATGATGTCGAAGTTTTCTGCCGGATAGCATGCAGATTCAAATGGCTCGTTGCGGATTCGATCGCGAAGCGGTTCCGGGATCGCCGCAGTATCGGTTTGATAAGGATCGAGCCCGTTTACCTCGTATCCACCCTCGGCCATTTCTTGGAGGAAGGTTCCACTTCCGCAACCGATGTCCAGCACACGTTTGCCGCGCGCGTGGCTGCCGACAAACGACACACGCTCCCGAAGGATCATCCCTTCCAAGTGCCGCACCAGACCATGACGCGGTGCAGTGTAGTGCTGGGGCTGATACAGTGTGGCCATTGCCTGAGATTCCGGGCGCGGAGAAAGCCGGACCAGACCGCATGCGCGACAACGTCGCAGGTCAAATCTCAGGCCTTGTTCCCGCAAGCGCATGCTCGGCACTGCAAAAACAAGGTCTGATTCACCACTGCCACACAGGTTACACGTGACGGTTTCGAGTTTCATCGACGGGCGCTGATGCCGCATTCGATTGCGTTCCAGACAGCCTGAGCCCTGACGTTCCAGTCCCATTCCAAGCCAGCGGACAGAGCCTCCTTGCTAGTCTCGGCATAAAGTTTGGAATCGGTGAGCAATCGATTTATGCAGTCAGCGAAGGCTGCGAAATCCCCCGGAGGTGCCTTTAGCCACCCCCGCGGGTAATAGCGTCGCAAAGGCGGCAGATCAAATGACACCCCGGGCAGTCCGCAGGCCAACGCCTCTGCGGGAGCCATCCCGCCAACTTCGTAAACCGCGGGATAGACCACCACGCGAGCCGACTTGATGATTTGGTACTTTTCAACGCCATCGCGGAAGCCGAAAAACTCTACGTTTCCTGCAATCCCCAAGCTTTCCGCTTTTTCCCGGCAGCGCTTGTCCAGCGGGCCGGACCCGATCATGGCCAAGCGGGCATTCGGCCGTTTTTTCATCAAAATCTGCCACACGTCCATCAGTTCCAGCGGCCCTTTCTGGGGATGCAGCCGGCTGATGAAAACGGCATCGAACTGCTTCTCCTTCGGTTCTGGAACGCTTTGGGGAATTGACAAGTCGACGCCGCCCAATACCGCGAAAACCGATTCCGGGGAGCGGCCATGCGCTATCACCATTTCACGATCCTGTTCAACGGTGGTCAGAATCATCTCCGCTTCGCGCAAGGTTCGTCGATAGATTTGCTGTTGAAGGGGGCGGTAGGCGGTGAACATGAAGCCTGGTCCCGGTTCCTTGGAGAACCACTTTGGCGCAAAGAAATAAACTGCCACAACCAGAGGTGCATTGGGATACATTTGCTTGAGCCGCATGGCGGGGATGCAACTCGGATGGAACTCGGACGTCGCAAAGATGAGGTGCTTTTCCTCCGGCGAAAGCTTGACATCGCGCACCGCCCGGTTGCCTTTTATCATCTGCATGAACCACCAGAACAGGCGGCCATATTTTTTCAGATGGTCGGCCGGCCAGGTGACGTGTTCGATGCCTTTGAGGTCGAACCAATCGCACAACTGCCGCGCCCCCTCGTTTCCATAAACGGTGATTTTATGTTCCTGACTCCAGCGGCGGATGCATTCTACCATGATGCGGTCCCCGCCGCTCAAAGAGATTGGAGGCGGCACGATTGTATTGGCAATCCAATGGATATGCATAAAAGCGGTTACGAATCTGTCCAATAAGTTTCTCAGTGTCCACCGGTAATTGGGGCGCCCCAGGGCAGAGGGTGTATCCTGACACTGTCCCCGATCACCGGTTCAACGACTCATCCCAATGATCATTGTAGCGTGCTTCCACGAGGGAGCCGAGGTGGCGCATGCCGGTGGAAGACCAGCTTTGTCCCGGGCGTTTGAAACGGCACTGACGTTTACAACAGGCCGATTCAACAGGTCCTGAACCGATGGGCCAACCG
>JBQCEJ010000516.1:0-6294 GCA_051960355.1 Verrucomicrobiota bacterium
CGCCGACATCGAGGATGTGCTGAACGAACTGTTTCTGAAGAAGACGCAACAGCGCAATTATTGGTTTTCCGATTACAATGATGACTCCTCGACTGCAGATCGCGATGTTGGCCGGCTCTACGGGAAAGTTCGAATCACGAGCGAACCTCATTCAAACACTCTCATCGTCACCTCCAATTCGAAGGAGAATCTGGCGGTCGTGGAGGATGTGTTGCGGCAATTGGATGTCCCGTCCGGAGCCGGTGAAAGCACGCTTCGCATTGATCTGCGATTTGCCAAGGCGTCGTCCGTGGCCAACAGCATCAACATCCTGTTCGCCAAAAACGGCGCACCGCCGCTCCGGCCCACCGCCCAGTCCGCAACTCAGGGCGGCACTCCCTTCCAACAGCAGCAACAGCAACAACAGGGCGTCACTCCGCAGACCGGCTTCGACCTGGAATCGGAAGCCCATGAGGATGGCTATTATCCGTGGCTCGGCGGGCAACCGGATAACGTCCGCGGCGGCACGGACAAGAGCGCCACCCGGCCGGTGAGCGATCTGGTGGGCCGGGTTCGCGCAGTCGCGGACCAGCGCGGCAACGCTCTATTGATCTCGGCCAACGTTCATTTCTTTCCGCAGATTTTGAAACTTGTCGAGCAGATGGATGCGCCGTCCGATCAAGTGCTGATTGAAGCCCGGATTGTCGAGGTCGCCAGCGATTTTCTCGACAAACTTGGAGTGCGCTGGTCGCCCGACGGCAGTCAGGTCTATACGCCGGATGATTACGACAACTCGTTCCTGCTGCACAGCACGGCTCAACATCGACAAGGTTTCGGCGGGAACACGACGGTCAACACTCCCTCCGATACGCAATTAGCCCAGACCCTGGCCTCCTTGCGATCCGGGGTGGTGGACAGCTCGATCAGCATGGATTTTCTGGTGCAGTTTCTCAAAAAAACCACCGAAGCCACAGTTCTGGGCAATCCACAAATCAACATACGGAACAATGAAACCGGGCGCTTGTTCGTGGGCCAGCAGGTTCCCATTCAGACCCAGAGCATTGACAGTGGAGCCAACGGTTTGCGGCAAAGTTTCTCGTACAAAAACGTGGGCGTGATCCTCGAAGTGACCCCGCACATCAACTCCTCCGGGGATGTGGAACTCAAGGTGCATGCGGAATCCTCCACAGTGGTTCCCGGCGTGACGGTTCTGGGTGGGGCGGTTTTCGACACACGGACCTTTCGCACCGATCTCCGAGCCAAGGATGGCCAGACGCTGGTGCTCGGCGGCATTATTCAGAAGCAGATCTCCGATACTTTGCGCACCACTCCCTATCTTGGAAGCATTCCCGGACTGGGTTGGGCTTTCAAAAAGAAGGACAAGACAACGCGCGAAGTTGAGTTGATGGTGTTCCTCCGCCCCCGAGTCGTTCGCACCGATGAAGATGCCACGAAGCTGATGGAAGAGATCAACAAGCAAACTCCGCTCCTTCAAAAATCACGGGAGGAGAATAAGCTGATCGAGGGGAAGTAGTCTTCAGACGCAAAATTTCCTCGCTCCAACTCTCTCCAGGGCGTGCTTCGTGGTAGGGAGATAGAAAAAAGACGGGAACGCGGCGCTCGGCTCCCGAACACATCCCGAACACAATTGCGGCTGCGTGCGTAAAACTCCAGACTGGCTACAGCCATTCATTTCTGCCAGCCTTCTGGAACCATGGCTGGCATGTTGAGCCGCGTTTTTCTGTTCTGGTTTTGCTTCTGGCAAATCGCTGGATCATTGTCAGCCTCCCCCACCCTTGCCTTGCCAGAGTTTGTTTCGGATCAAATTCTCATCAAACCCAAGAAGGGCCTGGCGTTAAACGGTATCCAAGCTTTCCACAGCAGCCAGAAGAGCCTGGTGTTGCACACGTTTGAAACGCTCGGGAAAATTCAGGTGCTGCGCGTGCCAGCCGACCAAAACGTGTGGGGACTGATCGCGGCGTACCGAGCCAGCGGCCTGGTCGAATTCGCCGAGCCGGATTATGTGATCCGCGCCGCCGCGATTCCCAATGATCCTTACTTCACCAATGGAACGCTCTGGGCCTTGAACAATTACGGGCAGAACGGCGGCACGCCTGGCGCGGATATCCATGCGACCGCGGCTTGGGAAATTCTGAGTTCGGCCAGCAACATCGTGGTCGCTGTGCTCGACACTGGGATTCGTTCCACCCACGAAGATCTTGCGGCCAACATGTGGATCAACACAAACGACAACAGCCATGGGTTTAACGCTTTCACCGAGCTGAACGATCCAGAAGACGATAACGGACACGGAACGATCATCGCCGGTGTCCTCGGAGCCGTGGGCAATAATGGCAAAGGCGTGACCGGCGTCGCCTGGAACGTGCAATTGATGGCCGGAAAATGTCTCGATAGCAGCGGCAAAGGCAGCGACTCCACCCTCATCGCGTGCATCGAATTTGCGCGGACGAACGGAGCGCGCATTGTCAATGCCAGCCTGGACAGCTCGGGTTATTCCGAAGCCGTTTCCAACGCGATCGTCAGTTTGCGAGATGACAACATCATCTTCGTCGGATCCGCCGGCAACAACTTCTCTGACGTGGATGCCACTCCGCGCTATCCCGCCGGCTATGACATCGACAACATTGTTTCCGTTGCGTACACGACGAGAACCGACGAACTGGGTTTCCTTTCAAACTACGGCGCAACCAATGTTGACCTCGCCGCTCCGGGTGACGCCATCAACTCCACCTGGTCTCCGACGGATACGACTTACTACACCTACAACGCCGCCGGCACCTCGTTTGCCGCAGCGTACGTTTCCGGTGCGCTGGCGTTGATGCTGGAAAAGTTTCCAACCGAAGATTACCACACGATCCTCAGCCGCCTGTTCCACGGAACCGATCGATTGCCTGATCTCGTTGGAAAATGCGTCACCGAGGGACGATTGAATCTGGAGAAAGCGCTCTCCCCGCCGATCGAGTTGCTGGCGCTGTCCGGCGGGTGCGAACCGTTTGAATTACGCGCCTACATCGGCCCCAACCGCACCTGCGCGATCGAATCGTCGTTGGACCTGACAACCTGGACTCCGGTGTTCACCAACAGCACGACAACCAACTGGAGCTTCGATTTCAGCGACAGTGAATCCACCAACTCGCCCCAAACGTTCTATCGAGCGGTATCACTCCCCTGAAGTGCGATCTTGCTTCAGCAGATCCTGCCGCAGGGTTCGGGCGTCAATCATAGGTTTGGCGCGCCTGAAAACTGGCCGTTCTCCCCAGAGCGGGATTCACCTGGATTTGGTGTGCGGAGATCGGACTAAACTGGGAGATACGGAAAGCTTTTACCTCGCCGGTTATGGTGACGACCATTTCAAATCCATTTCGCCCCGCAGACGTTCGATATATTTTTCGAAGGCAGCCTGACGCTCCGGCTCGTTCTTGCCTGGCAAGGCCCATGGCGTGGAGCGATCCCGTTCTTGCAGGAATTCAGCCAAAAGTTTCATCTCCATCACCGCGCGTTGGCTTCGGAAGCTCGGTTGCTGGTCGAGTCCATCCTTGCGTGCCTTGGCTTCCAAGGTGCGCATATGCAGATATGAATTGAGCAACTGTTGCCGCGCGCCGGGACGATTGAAAACGTAGGCACGTTGCTCCGGGCGAAAGGCGTCTTTCAAAAACCATGCGAAGTCCGATTCGCAAATGGCGACCTGGCCGATTGTAGCCAGCACACCATTTTGATCACCGGTCAGCGACAGTTGCAGCGGCACGTCATTGCTTGCCAACGCAGTTTTCTTCAATCCGATCTCCGTCTGAAGCGCAGTCATATACCGCCTCCGCACTTCGTCCATACCGGCTTGCGAAAGCAGGCCAGCAATCTTTTCCTTAGCCTTGTCAAACGGCTCACGCTCACCTTCCAGCGTGCGCTGTTCGACCTGCAGAACATGATAGCCGAACTGGTATTGAACGACGTCTCCGGGTTTACTCAACTCCTGGTTACGAATGGCCACCTCGACCTCAGGTGGCAAGTAGCCGAATTGCGCCTCCTTGATTAAACCACCGCGTTGACGGGTGATGACATCATCCGAATAGTTCTTGGCCACCATCTGCCATGATTCTCCAGCGCGCAGTTTGGCGAGCGCTTCGCCCGCCTTGGCCTTGGCGGCGGCGTCATCAAGTCCCTTGTCGGGAAAAGCAGGATTGCCTTTCACATAGACGAGAATCTGGCGACAAGTGAAGTTCGGTGTGACTAGAAATTCATCCGCATGCTGATCGTAGTAGGCACGGAGTTCACGATCAGGAACACTGAAGGCACTGGTAAACTTCGCCCGGTCGTGCTCAACCACGAGGTGAACCAGCATCTTCATATCCATCAATTCCGCGGCCTTTTGAAAGTTGGTAGTTTTGTCGATGCCGTCCTCTCGAGCCTTCGCCGCCATGACTTTCAAATCGAGGAAAGATTGCAGCGTTTCCTGACGGACGGCTTGATTGGCGCGAACCTGATCGCTCCCGGCCGTCGCCCATCCGCCTTGAACATAAGCGTCGAATTCCGACAGGCGGATCGGCTCACCCGCCAGCGTAGCCACAACAGCGCTGTGTGATGGCGGCGCACTGTCGGACCGGGCAAGGTTGGCAGCGCTTACCAAGACCAGGGCAAGAGTGCGTAATATTTTCTTTTCAGTCATAAGGAACTGCTCCCGAACGGTCCGGCAAAACGTGCTGGTTGTAGATGAGAGCGCGACGGCAATTCGATCATCGCCGTCGCTCGCTTGTGGATTCCACTATTTCATTATCAGAACCCGAATTTGCTTCGGATGAGGTTTTCGAGCTGAACGCGTTCGGCATCACTCAACGCGGTAAGATATAAGTAGAAATCGCCGATGTTGCCATTGAAAGTGGACCAGCCATCAGGGCTGTTGCGACCGACAGTAACAGCCTTCATGAACCATTCCGTTCCTGGAGCGATTTGCGTGAATGATCCGACGCCCGTACTCGATGTGGAATAGACCTGCGTGCCGTTGGCAAATATCTTGAATGCTCCGTTGCTTTGCACCACCAATGACAGGACCGTCCTCTGGCCATTGGGAATGATCACGCCGGTGCTGAACAACGATCCGTTACGCCAGACCAGAAGTTGACCGGTGGAGTTTTTGATCCCCAACACGAGATTGTTGTAAAAGCAGTCTACTATGGAATTCCAAGAGTCGGCGGTGCCATTCCGTACCGGCTTGATTGCCACCACTATTGTCGCCCCAGAGCACGGAATCGGATTGGTGGATGACGTGACACCGAAACCGTCGCCATCGGTGCGCAGGTTCTGCACCCATTTCACGCCGTTGGTTATCTCAACCATGGGCGTCTGCACCGCGCCCAACGTGGAGCCGCCCGGAGCGTAGGTATCCCACGAGCTGATCGGACCACTGGTCGGCAATGTCTCTGTCACCGCCGCAAACCACAGCTTTTCGGCCTGGGGCACCAATGGATTCGCCCCGAAATAGGTTGCCTTGATGTTATGATCCGCCTGCACATTGTTGAATGTGTAGTTGGTCACCGCTCCCTGATCTTCTCCATCCACCAACAGCGAATACACTCCCCAACCAGGATTGGGTGTGACAGTGTAAGCCTGGTTCGCTCCGGCGGTGACTGCGGCCAGTCCCATGGGGCTGATGGAGCCAACACTCGCGCTTTTCGAGTAAAGATTGTAGGTCTTAATCCCAAACTGCGCCTCAATCGTCGTGCTGCCCTGCAACTTTGTGAATGTATAACTGCTCACCGGCCCAACAGGTGCACCCGAGACCAGAACATTCACAATCGAATAGCCTGCATTCGGGGTAATTGTGTAAGTCTTTGATGCACCCGGACTGACCGTGCTCACCCCCGGAGAACTGATTGCGCCAGGGCCGGTAACTGAGGCGGTGATTTTATAAGTCGAAGGGCTGTAATTAAACCACTGGGTGCTGATGCTCGCCGCCCCTGTCACACCCGACCCGAGCGTCAGGGTATAACCAAACTTGTTCGTCCGCGAGTATTCACCTTGGTAAACATAATCGGTGTTGCAGACCACCGCGACGATCACGTTGTTCAGCACATTCGTCAGCGGGATGCTGCAAACGCCGCTGGAAACCGGATAGCTGTAGCGCACCGTCCCGCTCGTATCCCGATAAACCAGCTGGCACGACATGTTCTCTCCCTGAGGGTTGAACATCACACTCGCGCTGCTCCCGCTGACCGTGAGCGGGATTTGATTCGCTCCCGACCATCCCGGCACCGTCCGCGCCTCCGGATACAAGGTCCCGCCGAGATTCGTTGTCACCTCGTA
>JBQCEJ010000517.1:0-4300 GCA_051960355.1 Verrucomicrobiota bacterium
GGCGATGGTGCTCGCGTTGCCGTAAAAGTGCAGGTAATCAAATGCCAGCGCCTCGATGCGCGAGTCGTTCAGATGCTGTTCCATCGAAGCGCGGATTTTCGGCAGCTCGCTCTCGTGGATGATTTCATCGCCTTCCAGATAAAACGCCCAGTCGCCGGTACAGTTGAACAGCGCGATGGATTTTTGCTGGCCGTAGACAAAGCCTTTAATGCTGTAATCGTTTTTGACGCTCTCGTTCCATTGCGTCGGGATGATGCGGAGCTTGGGATCGTTGATCGCGCGCAGCATCGGTTCCGTTTCGTCATCACACGGTCCCAGCGCGATGATGAATTCATCAACGATCGGCAGCACCGAACGGATGGATTCCACGAACGGATAACCCAGCTTCTGCCCATTCCGCAAAAACGTGAACGCGCTGACTTTCATCGACACAGGCTACCGGGATTATTCACGCTTGAACAGCCTGAGAAGTTGTTGAAATCGGCGGCTCGCGTTGAAAAGTTTTGGCCGGTTCCTTCATCGTCACCACCAATTGGTTCGACACACTTGCCAGATCCGCGTGTTCGTGAGCGATTCGGACAGGCTATCCGAATTTTGGTCAACACTGGGCGGGATTTTGGCTGAGTTGGCATCCCGCTGAGAAATTGCGCTACGATTTGCCAATCTTTTTCTGTACATTCAGCCATCGCTTAATGTTGAACCTATTGATGATCCAATCATGCCGATGCTGAATTTTGAACACACATTAGAAATCCGCCACCGCATTCTCAAACGCCAGCCGGCGCAACTCCGCTATCGGTTGCGCCATCCTTTTCGATTTCACCGGCTGCGAAAACAGTCGCAGGAACACCGTTGCATTTTCATCCACATTCCCAAATGCGCCGGAACCTCTTTGCGGCAAAGTTTGGCCCTGAACGCCGGTGGACATCGAACTATTATGGGTTATCGGACCATGTTGCCCCGGACAGTTTTTGAGAGCTGTTTTAAATTCACCTTCGTCCGAAATCCATGGGATCGGCTGGCTTCGGCATTTTTCTTCCTGAAAAACGAGAACATGGAAAGTAATCACAAATGGGCCAGGAAGCACCTCGCGGATTTCGATACTTTTGAGAATTTCGTACGTCGCTGGGTCACCCGGGAAACGGTTTGGCTCAACAGTCACTTTTTGCCGCAGTTCCATTTTGTTACCCTTGAAGACACAAGACCGGCGGTGGATTTCATCGGCTATTATGAAAACCTTGCTGACGATTTCTCCTTTATCTGTGAACGGTTGAAAGTGCGCGTGAACCTGCGCGAGGAAAACCAAAACCCACGACGATCCCGGGATTTTCGCGAATACTACGACGATGAAACCCGGCAGATCGTGGCTGATGCATATGCCGAAGACATCAAACTATTCGGTTATACGTTCGATAATGCGTCCCTGCCCCTTCAACTGGCCGCACGTGGGGAATCACGGTTCCAGCGCAACCCAGCTGGATGTTCAACCTTGTGACCTGCAGACGTTCAGCTCCGGCCCCCCTTTGTGCTGACAAACGCATAACGCGCGCGCGTCAGGCCGTTCACAAGCTTGTTCAGGTAAAAGCGAAAGCCTTTGCCGAAATTGACGTCCTTCACCTCAACGGGAAAACCCGCTTGTTTGAAGAATTCCTTGTAATCCGCCAAGGTGTAAAAGGGATCGACCACGCCGGCCACCGTCAAGGCAGCGCGTGCCTTGGCGCGGGATTTCACCTTCATTGCGGGCCAGACCGGTTCGCGAATGGCGACGAACTTGCCGCCGGGTTTCAGCACCCGCTTGGCCTCCCGCAACAGTTGGATGATGTTCGTGGCGTGATGCAGCGCGCCGGAAGAGATCACGAAATCAAAATGGTTCGCCGGGAAATCGAGCTTATGAAAATCGCCCGGCGTGCGGGTGATTTTGGCCGAGTTGGCCTTGAGCAATTTGAAAACGCGCGGCGCGTGTTCCTTCAATAACTTGGGTGAATAATCAGTCACCACAATCTCCACCACGTTCGGCAGCTTCGAAATCTCCGCGCTGAACCAACCCGCGCCCGCGCCGATTTCCAGGATGCGCCCGCGAAATTCAACACCGCATTTCTTGGTGAGAAACGGAATGAACTGCGGCAAATCCACTTTGACCGAGCGCAGCCATTCGTCCGTGAATTCGGCCCGCAAACGATCTTCGGATTCCCGTTTGGCCACGCTGCGCTCGTGAGTGTAGCGCGAGAGATAGCTCTTCTTCTCGATGTATTTTGATTCGCCAGGATTCACCGCGGCCAGAGTAAAAGGGCCGTCACGGTTAAGGCAACCGGTTTCCCCGAGGAATCCTCGCTTTCATGTCCGCCGCGAGATTCGCAGCTCTGGCGTTGGGCTGTTCACCCACTTTGTGATCCAGCCGCGTTGCTTCTAAGTTGTTCCATCACAAACATCGGACCAGCTCCTGTACACACATTATGAATAAATCCCTATCTCTTGCCTTCCTCGTCGGCGGCATCGTCCTGCTTGTGCTCGGGATCAGCGCGGCGGAATCGTTCAGTTCAGATGTCTCCCGATTCTTCAGCGGATCACCCACAAATAAATCCGTCTGGATGATGATCGGCGGCGTCATTCTCACCATTGCCGGCCTGTTCGGGCTGGTGCGCGGATCGAAAGGAGTTTGAATTTATGCTGAATTACGCATTGGTATTTCTCATCGTGGCGCTGCTGGCCGGTGTGCTGGGCTTTTATGCCGTCGCCGGTGTTGCGGCAATGATCGCCAAAATCCTGTTCGTGGTTTTCCTCGTGCTCTTCCTGGTTTCCCTGTTCTCACGCAAACGGCTTTGACCGCCGCAAGGCGACGGGGCGTCGATCATTGCGACGGAGCTGTTTCGGGAAAAAAGGAAGGGGGCCTCCCGGCCCCCTGCGCGGCTTCGCAGGAATCTTCAGCAAGCTGAAGGGAAGCCTTAGGTCCCAGACCTTTCGCAGCTTCACATCGCACTGTCAAGTGAGTGCTTTTCACTTCCTCCGCTCGGGTTAGATTACTGATTAAATTGCTTGAAACGAATTGAGATCAATGGTGTCTATAGGTATTAGATTTCGGCCTCCGAAGGTGGCCGGAGGTGTTCGCATCCAAATCAATCGGCAACATTTTGGGCCAAGACCGATGCAAGGGGTTATGAGCAAAAAGGAATATATTCTGATCGGACTCGTTCTGGTTCTGGGCGGGCTTTATGTCGCTTTCTTCAGCGGCTGGTTCAAACCCAAATTTATTCGCATTGAACACTCCGTCCGATTGTCGCGCAAATCCTGGACCGGCAGTAGAACCGTGGCCGCAAAATCGCCCTCCGATGTCTCGTTCGTCCTGCACAACCCTTACCGGCTCACCTCGGTTCGCGTCGTGCGCGCGGCAGATATCGCCACCAACAAATTTGCGCATTCGCTTTGGCACCTGGTTTCCAAAACGGGTTCGGCACCGGCGGAGGGCTTTGCCTACGGTTTCCCACTTGAGGGCATGGCCCCGGCGATCACGGGCGCGGAACCGGAGGCCCTGGAGCCGGGCACTGATTATCTGCTGTTGCTGGAGGCGGGATCTTTGAAGGGAACCAATCAGTTCACCCTGCCTCAATCCGCCACGGCGCAACGCTGAGCCGGCGATGAAACGAAAGGAGAATATGAAAAATAAAATGGGGAGTTTGCAGGACAACGAAGCCAGCCGGCGCCGAACCGGATTCACCTTGATCGAACTGCTGGTCGTTATTGCCATCATCGGCATTCTCGCGGCCATGTTGTTGCCCAGCTTGAGCAAAGCCAAGGGCAAGGCGACAGGCATTTCATGCGTCAACAACCTCCGCCAATTGAATCTGGCCGTGCGGCTGTATGCGGATGACAACCAGGGATTATTCCCGGCGCGCTACGACACGTTTCGCTGGCCGCAACGGATTTATGCCAACTTCAAGGATGTGAAACTTCTCCTTTGCCCAAATGATGCGCCTGATGCCCGAACCGAAGGCAGCGGTCCCGGGATGGTGGCCGACAATGCCCCCCGCAGCTACGTCATCAATGGATGGAAGTAATTTATGAAAGCGACGCTGTCACCAGCCGATCTGGCGGCTTTCATGAACGGCACCTCGATGCTTTCCATTCGGGAAAATCAGATCCCGTTCCCCTCCGACACTGTGGTGCTCGGCGAAAAATTGAGCACTTCGCAGCATTATTACATGGATCTGCTGGAGCCGGAGAGCAATGGCACGATCGGCAATGACCTGTTCCAACTCGATCGCAGCCGCCATGGTGGCACCGGCGTGAAGAATTCCGGCACCGG
>JBQCEJ010000518.1:0-3363 GCA_051960355.1 Verrucomicrobiota bacterium
AGGTGTAGGATTCGCTGTTGATCACCGTCCGGCCCGCGGCCCGTGCTCCCGCCGGTGTCTCGATGGCTACCGTGCCGTCGCCGTTCATGTTGGTGAGGCTGTAATCGCAACGGGTGGTGGTCCAAAAGGTGGCCATCGGCACATCGGCAATGGCCGCGCCTTCAATAATGCTAAACGGACCGGCGTAAGGCTCGAACGAGAACTGGACATGATCCGGGGCCATCAAGGATTTGGCCAGAAGCCAATTATCAGTGAAGAGGCGGTTGACCACATCAACGTAGTCCCATTCAAAGCGCGCCGTCTGCTCCGCCGACTCGATGATGCGGCTGGATTCATTGCGCGCCATCCCATTCCACATCGAGCCGTTGAATTGCTTCGGCTTGTAACCCAGCACCGGCGTGCCGAAAGTCAGAAGCCAGGGGACGGGATCGTAACCCTTGCGCCGGATAAACTCCTCCCGGAAAGACTTGCTCCAGTTCTGGGTGCCGCATTCATAACTGTCAATGTGCAGCCGGTTGAAGGACGTGCCGTAAAGCGGGCCGAGGGCTTGCTTGAGCGGCTCAATGACGTTCCGCCAATGCTTGAGGTTGGCTTCCCGGTCCATCTTGTCCACCTCCAGGTTCTCCGTAAGGCCGTTCGGCGCCGGATGCGGAGCTTTCAGGGTCGGCAGATACCCGAAGCGATACACGAACCATTTTCCCGCGGGCACCTCCCACGCGAGGCGGCCATCTGGTTGCATCCGGGAGCTGAGATCGACGACCTGCTTGAGGCCGATGGCCTCGCCCGCCGGGACGGCGAGCACCGCGATGTCGTCATAGACTTTGGACGGCTTTTTGGCTTTCGCAAGTCCGGCCTCAGGCAAAGTCGGCCGAGATAAGACGAGCTCGAGCTTCCGCGGGCCTTCAACCTCCTCGTGTGTCCAGGCCAGGCGCCGCATGCTTTCTGCTTCCGGCACCCACGGGCCGCCGGTGCCGGTATAGCCGGGCGCGTTGGCCAAGCCGATGGTCATGCCCAACCGCTGGGCTTCGGCCGCGGCATGTTTGATGGCGTCGAACCAGGCCTGGCTGCGGTAGGTTTGGTCCGGCCACGGTGGGTTCGCCAGCCGGCCCGAGCCGACATTCAAAATAAGCGCCGCCCTAAAGCCGGCCGATTTCATGGCCTCCAGATCTTTGGTGATGCCTTCCTGTGAGAAGTTGGAATCCACCCAGAACCAATAGGCTTGCAAACGCGCCGCCGCTGGGGGCGTTTTGAATTCACTTTCCAACCGGCTGTCAGCGCCAACCAAAGATGGCGGGCGGATGAGCATTGCGGCCAGCATGGCCGAAAAAAGAGCGGCGAACTTATGTCTGAGCATTGCGTTGACGCGTTTGTGAATCTACCCACGATTACCTGCCCCCATTTCACCGGGCGGTGGGACGCCTGCACCAGATCGCGGTTCCGACTCTTTTCAAAAATCCTCTGACAGTCCTGGCAGCCTCTTGATTCGTCTGGCTTCGACGTGCCCGTCAAAGAAAACATAGGCGCGGCGATTGATATGCGGCGGCTCGGGCGCTACCAAGAGGCTCCAGGGATTGCCGCCGATGCTTTTCACATCGATGTCTGTCAGCATCCAGGGAAGTTGCCCGCCCCAGATTTGGGGAGTTATCTCCACGAGTTTGTGTGGTCGCTCCGCGGGCAGGCTGGCGCCAGCCATATAACCAAATGGATTCCAAGGCAGGACGGTTCCGTCTCCCCGCTTGCTGAAATCCATGCCCGTGGTAATGACCCCATACCCGGCCACATTGGTAATGCTGTCCTTGAAAGTCGGATTGCGGGACATCATGGCGGGACACAAGAAAACATTGCAGAACTGTTTCTGTGTGGTGGCTTCCTTGCCTCCCAAGTAGGTTGCAATCCACCGAAGCAGCGTTTGCGGGGTGGAGGTGGTATACCAGATGGACTGGCCGGAGGAAAGCCCGGCGGCTTGTCCCTCGCCGGGCGGCAGCCAGTCGTTGTTGTCTCCGGCGAACAGCATTACCCCCAGGCCGATTTGCCGCATATTGTTGGTGCAGTTGATGATCTGGGCCCTCTGCTTGGCCTTGCCCAGTGCCGGCAGCAGCATCGCCGCCAGGATGGCGATGATGGCGATGACGACGAGCAGTTCGATAAGGGTGAAGGCGCCGGACGAGCGGCTCGAACTTCCACGGATATTTTTGTTTGCGCGCATTTTTTGCTGATGTTTGGTTGAGGGGGTCTGATTAATCGGGCGGCTGGCCCCCCAGCCGCCCGCAATCTCACCAACCCAAATCACGGATATACCAGCCGGTAGAACACGGTCGGGTTCGCCGGATCGATCGGGATCGAGACGGCGTTCGTGCTGGCGGAGCCCGGCCAGGTAAACCAGTTGGTGGCCAGGCCTACGCTCAGGCTGTTGGTCTGCACTTCCAACCGCCAGCCCGTGTGATCCGTGGGCCAGCTCAGGTTCAGGTTCCCGCTGCTCACCGAGGACACAATGTTCGTCGGTGTCGTGTTCACCGTCACCGCACCGGTCACATCGAGGAAGAGTTCATTTCCAGTGAGACTGAGGGCGGCACTGCCGCCGGAGCCGAGCCCATTGCCGGTGACGGTGACGGTGGTGGGTGCCGTGCCGGCCACCGAGCCGCCCGAACCCGCAGCGATGAGCTTATAGCTGCCGTTGCCGAGCGCGGCACCGGTGTTGTTGACGGTGACAGGGGTGGCGGCGTCGAGCGTCAATGCGCCGTTAGCCACGCTGAGAGCCGGTGTGCCCGCCGCGTAGGTCAGCGCCAGGCTGCCGGACGTGGCGTCCACATTGCCGTTTAACAACGCCGTGGAGGAGCTGTTGCCGAGCGATTGGCCGCCCGCCAAGGCGAAGGGCGATAGCAGCCCCGCGACATCAAACGCGGCCCCACCGGCGAGGCTGATGTTGGTGCTGACCAACACCGCCGAATTGCTCAGGGCCAGGGTGCCGCCGGTGATGAAGAGACTCCCGGCATTGGTGTTGTTGACGCTTTCCAGCACCAGCGTGCCCGCACCCGCCTTGGTCCAGCCGCCGTCGCCAGTCACATCACCCGCGACGTCGGTGTCAAAGCCGGCGGTGTCAATGGTGCCACCAAGTGCCGAGAGGACGACGCCATTGGTCAGCAGGCTGGGCACCGGGGCCGTGAGTCTGAGGGTGCCGCCGGTGTTCAGAATGATATCACTGCCACCAGTCGCGGTCTGCTCGAAGCCCACAGGGGTGTTAAAGGCGCCGGACAAGACCAACTGCGCGCGGCCGCCGAAGCTGCTGCCGTTCAGTTTGATGGTGTTGGTGCCGGTGTAGGCGAAGGTGGCGCCGGTCAACACCCGCACCCGCGAGCTGTAACC
>JBQCEJ010000519.1:0-2415 GCA_051960355.1 Verrucomicrobiota bacterium
CAAATACCTGTGGAAACAAAAACTCGTCTCACAACTCATGCCGTCGCGTTTTGGTTCGGGACCATTTACATCCTGGCCGGCGTGGCGCTGCATATCCCTGAATTTCTGACGCGCCGGGGAATGTTGATCGAGGAAAGCGGCATGCCAATGACTCATTTGATGGGTTACGGCATGTTCCTAATTGTGGCCGGGATCGCTTCGACGGCTTACGGTTTGTTCCCGGTGCAGCGCAACGCCAAGGATGCCAGCGGAGAGTTTCAGCTTCATTCCATGGATGACGCCCGGCTCGGGCGGCCGCATTGGAAGCTGGTTTTTGTCCTCGGTATTGCTCTCGTCGTCGATGTGATGAAACCGGCCACGCTGGGTTTTGTGGTGCCGGGAATGCGCCACGAATACGGATTGACCGCTTCCGAAGTCGCCATGCTCCCTTTCTTTGCGATGATTGGGACGACCGTCGGCTCGATCATCTGGGGAATGCTGGCCGATCGTCTGGGTCGTCGCGGTTCCATTTTGCTGGCGTCCTTGATTTTTGTCAGCACCGGCATCTGTGGCTGCATGCCGTCGTTCAAATGGAATCTGCTGATGTGCTTGCTCATGGGCATGTCCGCCGGGGGAATGCTGCCGATCGTTTTTGCGCTCCTGGCTGAAATGATTCCGTCGCGCCATCGTGGCTGGTTATCGGTGCTGGTTGGTGGTCTGGGCAGCGCGGGCGGCTATCTGGCGGCAAGCGGTGCGGCGGCGTGGCTTGAGCCGATTTATACGTGGCGGATGTTGTGGTTGCTGAACGTGCCCACCGGCTTGCTGGTGATTTTGCTCAGCCGGTTTATTCCGGAATCACCGCGCTTCCTGCTGCACGAAGGGCGGGTGGCGGAAGCGAAAAAAACTTTGGCCCGCTTCAACATAGAGCTGATTGCGATACCGGCGCAAACGCAACAACCGGCGGTTAAGGCTTCCACAAACATTCGGCAACTCTTTCGCAAACCATATGCGGTGCTGACCTTCAGCATCGGATTTTACGGAATCGCGTGGGGACTGGTGAACTGGGGATTTCTCACGTGGCTGCCAATGATCCTTCAGGATTATCTGCATCTCGACGGCAGAATCGCCAATCGGCTGCTGGCCAAATCCGCTTTGATCGCCGTGCCCGGCTGCGTGTTGGTTGCGTGGCTGTATGGCTTTTGGAGCAGCAAACGAACAATGATTCTCTTTGCTATGATCACGGCCATTGTGCTCGGCGCTTTTTCCACATTCAAAGCAGGCGACAGCCAGACGCTCTTTAGCGTGCTCACGATTTTTCTGTTGATTGGCCTGAGTGGAATGATCGCGATGCTTTCGCCCTACAGCGTGGAACTATATCCGACGAGACTGCGCGCGACCGGTGGTGGAATCACGGCCAGCAGCAGCAAAGTCGGCGGCGTCGTGGGACCACCGGCAGTGGCGTTTATTCTGACGGCTTTTCCGGGATTGATGATTCCGGCGCTGACGCTCGCCGTCCCGCTGGTGGTTGCCGCCATCACGCTCGGGATCAATGGCCGTGAGACCACCGGACGACGGCTGGAAGAAATCCACGAAGCGCCGCCCCAGTCACTTGCCGGAACCTGAAGCGGACTGGCGCAGACAATGCGTCAGGTACGGCAACAATTGTTTCTTCCGTGAAACCACATCGCGCAGTTCGAAGATTCCCGGTTCCAGCCGCGGATAATCGATGCGCTTGATGAACTCTTCATCACCGACGGCGAGCAGCAGTGAATTTTGCGTCGTGACGTCGGTGATGAGCAACGCCGAAAAACAGTAAGCCCGCCGCGCGCGATATTTTTCCAGCGCGTCCAGCAGTTCATCCTTCCGTTTCCAGAACTGGTCGAACCCGATTTCCTCGATTTGCGCCACGCTGAACTTGACGCCGTCTTCCTGGTATTCCTTGCAATCGGTGGTGATCGCCTGCGGCGCGGGCTTGAGTGTGAGCAACGATCCGGAGGCGAAAAGCTTTTCTGTGAAATCGCGGGCGTTCACTTTGGCAAGTTCCTCCAGCCGCTTCAAAATTTCAGCATCGCGCGGCGTGGTGGTCGGAGAAGTCAGGTTCAGCGTGTCGGACACCACGCCGGCCAACAGCAAACCCGCAATCGCTGAAGGCAGCTCCACGCCCAACCGGAAAAAGCAATCTGCTACAATCGTGCTCGTGGATCCGACGGGTTCGTTCCGGAAAAGAATGGGCTGCTGCGTGGTCAGCGCGCCAATTCGATGGTGATCGATGATTTCGATGATCTCGACTTCGTCCGCGCCTTGAACGGCTTGAGACAGTTCGTTGTGGTCCACCAGAATCAGCTTCCGCGTGACGGTTTTCAGAAAATCGGTTTTCGACAGAATCCCAATCGTCTCCCCTTCCCCATCGAGGACGGGAAAAATTTGATGCCCGGA
>JBQCEJ010000520.1:0-28273 GCA_051960355.1 Verrucomicrobiota bacterium
AACCGTGCGGCGCGCCTGGCCGGCACTGACGACCTGATCGAACGCCGTTTTCAACTGACGCGGAGGAATGCTTTGGATTTCGCAGTGGTCAATGACGATCCCGAGGTTCTGTTGGTCCACCAGTTCGGACGTGCGCTGAGTAACAGCGTCGCGGAAGCGGATGACTTCGGCGGTCAAAATGTCGTCCACTTTGAATTGTGCGGCAGTCTCGATCAACGCTTTGTTAAGCGCATTCTGCACGAGACTGGAGGAACTCACGAAACTGAACACGTAACGCACTGGATCTTCGATGCGATAAAACAACGTGGCGCGGGTATGAATGATGTTGCCATCAGCCGTGAGCGCATAGCCGTCCGCTGCGGGATTCAACGATGGTCCCGGCGGGGGTTCCGTGCCGGCGGCTTCCTGGACATCCGAAGTCGCGTACCAGCCCACGGTGGATTTGACCTGCTGGATTTCGGTCAGCGGAATTTTGACGTATTCATCGATCGGGTAGGGGAAAGACCAGTGCAATCCAGGTCCCAACAAGGCATTCTTTCCTTCACCCACCGGCTTGCCAAAACGGAGAACAATCGCCTGTTCCTGCGGGCCAACCTGGAAAAATCCGGACGCGAGGAAAACAACGACCAGGATCGCCATCACAAATTTGACGATGACAAAACTGCTGCGCAACGCTTCAGCCAGCGCCTGCGATCCGGCATCCACGGGAGTTTCCGGCGACGTGCGCGGATGCTCGTGATGCGGTTCGAGATGAGAATGTGGATGGTCGTTCATACGAACTATTTCATCATCCGATTGGTCGAGAAGCCGCGGAACAGATCAAACGGCGGAGTCTGTTGATCGAAGATCAAAGTGGAACGTTCCTTCAGCGAATCCTCAAGACTGCTCAGCCGAAACAGGAAGCTGGCCAGTTCCGGATTTTTTTGGAAGACCTCCAGCGATTTGATCGCTTCGGCTTCACCTTTGCCGCGAATTTCAGTGGCAACTCCGCGGGCGGAGGCGAGCATTTCAGCGGCGCGTCGATCGGCATCGGATCGGATCATCTGCGCCTGGGCTTCCCCTTCGCGCTGCAGTTGTTCGATCAGCACCTGCCGTTCGCCGGTCATTTGGGCAAAAATTTCCTGAGTCACGCTTTCGGGGAATCCGAGCTTCTTGATCCCAAGGAAATCCACCGAGATACCGTAATTGTTCGCTTGAACCTGCGCCTGGATGGTCGCCAGCATTTCCTTTTCGATCGCATTGAAATTGGTGCCGCCGCTGTTCACCGAAACGAAATCGGAGAGCGGGTGTTTGCCGACGATTGCGGTTTTGGCATTATGCACCAGGCCGCCGAGAATCTTCTCGGCTTCCGTCACGGAGCCGCCCGCGAATTTGGGGAAAAACTCCTTGGGATTGGTGATTCGCCAGCCGATATAAACGGAGGTCAAGAGGCTGACCTTGTCGGCTGTGTAATCCTGCGTCAGCCGGTCTTCATAATTCTGCACCCGATTGTCGAAGTAATAAACCTTCTGAATCGGCCACGGCAGCTTGCCGTACGGCAGGCTTCCCGGCTCCATCACGTCGCGCGTCGGTTTGCCAAAAGTGGTCACGACCGCAACCTGCGTGGTCCGCACCTGGAAAGTGAAGAGCAGCAGCCCGAAGATAAGGACCAGCAAAATGCCGATCACCAATGTCAGTGGATTCCGTTTCATGCGTAAATTATTTTTTGGGCGTTACACTCAGATCGCCAAGCAGGTCCGCCCGGATTTTATCCTGCAGATCCATCACGAACACGTCGTGCGTGTTGGTGCTTAGCAAAACGTATTTGCGCGCGCCAGCCGTGGCGCGACCAAACGACTGCAGGTAGGCGCGCTGCATGTAAACCGAGGGAGCTGCGGTGAATGCGGGAATCTGGTTGGTGAACAAGGCCGCCTGGGCAAACGAATCGATCTCGCGATTGACGCGCTCGGCGGAAGCCTGATTGATCAGGTTGGTGGCCGCGGCTTGCGCCAACGCGTTCGTGCGAATGTCCTCCGCGCGAGCCGCCAGAATGAGCGCCTGCTTTTGGTGGGTTGCGCTGACAACCTTTTCGTAGTCCGGCGCCACTTTCACCGGCGGATGAATGTCCTGCAAGCCGACGAATATGATACGCACGCCCAGTTGATGTTCATCCGCCGCGGCTTGAACGCGCTCGCGCAGAATGTCCGCGGAGGCTTCCCGCTTGCGCGACATCACTTCGTCCAAATCCGCGCTGACCAGATAGCGAACGACTTCGCGCGTGGCGAGGTTCTGCAGCAGATTGGTCGGGGTCTCATTATTGTAGGCCCATTGCAGAAGATTGGTGATCTGGAATTGCACCGGAGTGCTGACCGTCAGCAGGCTGACCGGCGGAGCGCGGCGGCTGGAAGCGGCGACGTTCGAAGTGGCGGTTTCGCGATTGGCCACCAGGAAATTTTCCTCTTTCGAATGGGTCACCGTCCAGAGCACGACCGGCAGGTTTTCGGCTCTGGGGTCGGGAGTGGAACCGACATTGAAACTTTGAATCTGCTCGGTGCGATAGCGATAAACGTGATCTACGGGCCAGGGCCATTTCAGGTGCGCGCCGGGATCGAGCAGCGTCCGTCTGGCCACCGGCCGGCCGAAATGTTCGAGCAAACCCTGTTCGCCCGGTTCAATGAAGACGACGCTGGTGGAAACGAACAACACGCCCAGCTGCAACAGCAACAGCCACGCGAGCGCCTTTTCGAAGAAGCGATAAAACCAGGTTTCCGAAACCTTGAAACCAAATTGATAATCCAGCGCCTGCGCCGCCGTGGTGATCAGCCCTTCCGGCTGGCCCAGCAAGCCCACCAGACGGCTGTCGTAAAGCGGGCGGGCAACCTTGCCTTTGACTCGCGGGCGATAGATTTCAAGGATCAGACCGAGCAACGTCTCGAGCGCAATCAAGCCCAGCAAAACCGTCAGCCCGCGCGCCACAAAGAGATCGCCTTTGGGAAAGCCCGCTTCGACCACGACCACGCCGACCGCCACGGCAAAACAGAGATAGGCGCTGAGCAGCAGCCAACTGGCGCCAGGCCGGAGCAAGCGATGATTTTCCAGCCGCGCAATGGTGGTGGAGAACTTGCCGAGCAGGAAAAGCACGAGCGCAAACAAGCCGAACAAGGCCAGCGCCACCGTCGGCTGCTTCACATCGGGAACCGTGGAGTCAGCAGTCAGCGATCGCCAGATCAGATAAGCGCCGACAGCTTCGACAATAAACAGCAGAGCGGTAAAACCGGGGACAAAGAAGCGTTCAAACTGTTCGCGAGCGCGTTGCGCGGGGAAAACTTCCGAATCCTTGGCGTCGAACAGAGTGGCGGTGCCTTTGGTTTTGGCGAGTTCGTCAAGCTCCAGCTTTTCCAGATGCTCGCTTTCTTCGAGCCGCATCTGGAACCAGCTCACGACCGCGACCAGCACGCCAAGCCCCATGAAGACGGCGCTGATTTGTCCCGCCAGGGAATTCGTCAAACGCGCCACGGCGAATCCGGCTCCGCCGACCAGCAGCAGGAGGGCGAGATTGAGGAGTCCGTTTTTCTTTGTGCTTCGTTCCATGTGTTAACTCAGTTCGCGTTCTTCAAACAGCAGCACTGCGATGGACAGCGCCGCGCCCACATAGCCGGCGACGTAGATAAACGCCTTGCTGACGTAGCCCCAGTGGAAAGTGCTTTTGCCGGTTTCCAGCGCATCCGCGAGCCAGAAAAGCTGCCAATTCGGTGTCACCGTGTAAAGCACCGAGGCCCACCAAACCCCTTTGTCTGCCGGCCTGCCAAACAGGTAGTCCGACATCAGACCCAATAAAAAAAATGCCGAGCAGATGGCCAAAGTCGGAATCACGTCAAAGCGCGTCGAGCAGGCCAGCGCCAGCGCGGCAAGAATCCAGAGCGCAAATAAAATCAAAACCGCCGCGGGCACCATGCGCCAATCGACGTGGGCCGTTTCGCCCAGGCTTTGCTGCTGTTTGGTAAAGGTGAAAATCAGAAAGGCGGCGATCGTCACGGTGACGACCATCGCAAAGAATGCGTCGCTGACGAATGGCCGGCGCAGGAAGAAATTGCTAAACCCGCCCAGCGCGTAGGCCAGAATCACACCGCCGGAGAAAATTCCCAGCGCGGCCAGGTCGGTGCTGCCATACGCGTCGAATGTCATTCGACCGGCGATCAACACCGCGACCGTATTGATATAGGTCATCAGCGTGAGCGCCATCACAAGGCCGGCGTACTTGGCCAGAATGAATTGGGTGCGGCTCACCGGCTTGGAAAGCACAGCCAAGGCGGTGCCGGAACGGATTTCACGGGCCAGCGCCGCCGAAGCGCTCAACACCGCGCCAAACAAACCGGCCAGCAGCATCACGGCGAGAACGCTGTTCTTCACCAGCTTCGGCTCGTCTCCAAACGCGAAGTAGTAGGGCGTCGCCAGAAAGATCTCAAAAGCGGCGGAGGCAGTGGTCAGCAGCAGGAAGATTGGCTGCCGCACCAATTCCATAAAAGTATTGCTCGCGATGGTTAAGAACTGTCGCATCTGGTCAGTCAGGTTTGATAGATTACGAATCGCGTCTCTGAAAGCAAACGGTTATTCCGCTGCCAGCGGCTGCTTCCACGCCAAAGATTCAGTTTCAAACCGGCCACAGGTCACCTTTGGAGAGGCTAAGGTCGCGACTCGTTCAAAATTCATCCACGCCAGAGATTGCCTCGGTTCCGGCATTGGCTTAAGGTTTCCGGCTTTGATGAAAGAAAACTCCGCAGAACGCCCGGTGCGTGTCGGCCTGATCTCGCTTGGTTGCGCCAAAAATCTGGTGGACGCCGAAATCATGCTCGGCTCGCTATTGAAAGACGGCGTCGAAATTACGAACGATGCCGCCCAGGCGGATGTCGTCATCGTCAATACCTGTTCCTTTATTGATTCCGCCCAGGAAGAGAGTGTCGATACCATTTTGGAATCCGCCGAAGTGCGTGAAGCCAGCAACCGCGGTCAGGGCCTGATCGTTTCCGGCTGTTTGCCACAACGCTTTCGCGAGGATTTGCCGAAATTGCTGCCGGAAGTGGACGCGTTCATGGGCATCGATCAGGTCGCGCAGGTGACTGAAATCGTGAAGCAGGCGATGGCGCATCGCTCGGAGCGGATTGCAAAACCAGCTTCCAAAGCTCAAGGCCGAAGCTCCAAAACCAAGGTCGCAGGGAAACTGGCGGAACTGGACAAGTCGCGCCAAGCCGATGCGCACGAGGAATCCGAAGGACTTCGCGGCACGGACAAATTTGGAAAGACCAAAACCGTCGTCACCCCAAACGCGGCGCGATCATCTTCCGACGCGCCTTTGCTGGAAGTCACGCAACGGCCGGTTTTCATTCCTGATTTCGGCACGCCGCGATTTCGCCTGACTCCGCGCCATTTCGCCTATCTCAAGATTGCCGAAGGCTGCAATCATCCGTGCAGCTTCTGCATCATTCCCCGAATGCGCGGAACGCATCGCAGCCGTCAACAGGCGGATATCGTCGCCGAAGCCAGGGCGCTGATTGCCGATGGAGTGAAAGAGATCAATCTGATTTCCCAGGACTCGACTTATTACGGACTGGATCTGCGGCCAAATCACAGTCGCGCGATTTCTTCGCCCGAGAAATTTTCCGCCGCGGCGAAATCGCTGGCGGCCGATGCGACCACGATCTGCACGTTGATCCGCGAGTTGAATGCGCTGCCGGGCGATTTCTGGATTCGCCTGCTTTATACGCATCCGGCGCATTGGACCGATGAATTGATCCAGACCATTGCCGAATTTCCGAAGGTGGCGCGCTACGTGGATATTCCGTTGCAACACATTCACGAGAACATGCTCGAACGGATGCGCCGCGAAACCTCGCAGCAATACATCGTGGATCTCGTGAAACGCATCCGCGTCGGCATTCCGGGAATTGCGCTGCGCACGACGTTCATCGTGGGATTTCCTGGCGAGACTGAGGAATATTTCGAAACGCTGCTGAGCTTTATTGGCGACACGAAGTTTGAGCGGCTCGGCGTCTTTGCGTATTCCAAGGAAGACGGAACGCGCGCCGGCACCATGGCGGGCCAGCTTTCTGACAAGGTAAAACAGAAACGTCGCGAACGCGCCATGGCCGCGCAGCACGAAATTGCCGTGCAAGTTTCCGAATCGTTCATGGGCCGCGTTATCAATGTCCTGATTGAAGGCGAAGCCAGCGCGAAGGAACTCACCAGCGCTCGAATCAATTCGTGGGAACATGGCTTGATCCGCGGCACCGATGAACACACCCGACAGCTCAAAGGGCGTTACCTGATCGCTCGCGGCGAGGCCGATGCGCCGGACATCGATGGGCGCGTTTATGTGCGAGGGAAACTTCCCATCGGCGAATTCGCGCGCGTGAAAGTGATTGGCCACACCGATTACGATCTGATCGCGGAGCCGGTTTAAAGCAGAGCGACCAGGCGGGGAAGGCGAATTCTCCGGGGGAGAACGGATTTTTGCGGCTTCGCTTCCAGACGGCTTTCGGTTAATAGATAAAAATTGAATGAATCTGCCAAACAAACTGACCGCCTCGCGTTTCGTCCTGACTGTCGCTTTCCTGGTCGTCATGTTTTCGAAAATGCGCTTCCATGAGACGATCGCCTTGGTGTTTTTCGTGTTGGCCGGCATCAGTGATTTTCTCGAGGGCCAGATCGCCCGCCGCCGAAATCTGATTACCAATTTCGGCATTCTGATGGATCCGTTGGCGGACAAAATCATGGTCTGCTCGGCATTCATCGCGTTCGTGGGAGTGGGTTGGTTGCCGGCTTGGATGGCCGTGGTGGTGGTCGCGCGTGAATTGGCCATCACCGGCCTGCGCCTGCTCGCCGCTTCCAAGAACGTCGTGCTCGCGGCGGAACGTTACGGCAAACACAAAACCATTTCGCAGATCGTGGCGATCATTGCCATCTTCGTGGTGAAAGCTTATGGCGATTGGGGCAAACCCGGCGAACTAATCTTTGGCTGGCATCTCTTCGATCAACGCCCGTGGGTCTGGTTGTTTTCTGAAGCTGCGGAATGGCTGGCAGTAATTCTCACGTTTGTTTCCGGCTGGCTTTACCTCTGGAAAAACCGCGAGTTGTATCTCAACGACATGTAACCTGTGAACAGCTTTCTCCTCTGGCTGGCACAAGGTTTTGGGATCGGTCGCATTCCGGTTGCACCCGGCACTTTCGGTTCCGTCGTGGGATTGCTGTGGTTTGGAATGCTGCTGCTGGCGGGAAATCTTTGGGGCTTTCTGCTGGGAACAATTATCAGCGTGGCGCTCTCCGTCTGGCTGTGTGGCGTCGGCGAAAAAGTGTTGAAACAAACCGATCCGGGCTCGGTCGTCTTTGACGAAATTGCGGCCATTCCGATTTGCTTT
This sequence comes from Verrucomicrobiota bacterium, assembly GCA_051960355.1. Taxonomy (GTDB): domain Bacteria; phylum Verrucomicrobiota; class Verrucomicrobiia; order Limisphaerales; family DASXHY01; genus DASXHY01. Next base: position 7,392 of record JBQCEJ010000520.1, read on the forward strand.
CTCGGCTGGATTGTCGTGCTGCTGTGCGGCAACGGCGTTTTTCCCAAGCCGGATTACTTCATCTCGCCAGGCGTCTGGCCGCTCACGATTGGCGTGTTCGTGCTGTTCCGGATTTTCGACGTTTGGAAACCGTGGCCGGTGCGCCAGAGTCAAGCGCTTCCCGGCGGTTGGGGCGTGACGACCGACGACGTGCTTGAGGCGGTGTACGTGAACGTGGTGGTGCTCGCGATCTGTGCGGCCAAGTCGTGGATTCGCTTTTGAAACGTGGGCGAACAACGAACGCTGAAAATTCAACGTTCCACGTTCAACGCCCAATCCTTAACGGCGCGGAGCGGTAGGCAAGGGGAGCCGTTCGCCTGAATTGGTGTGAGCGGGATGATAAACGCCCGGCTTCACTCCGCTCAAAGGAGAGTAATTTCGCGTCCGTCGCCGATCGGTCACGATCAGCGCGATGATTCCAACGGCCACCAAGACGCCCAGCACAATTGCCGCCTTGCGCCAGTCGATTTTGGAAAGCTGCAACATGACAAAATCCAGCGGCGTTTTTTTCTGATCTGTCAAAGGCGGCGGTTCGCTGAACTTCTCGGTTTGAGCGAGTTCTTTGTCCAGCAACGCCATGGTTTGCGGCACGTCGAGTTTGAGCAGCGTGGAATAAGTGCGGATGAAGCCACGAATGTAAACCGGCGCGGAGAACACGTCGAAGTTGCCCTCTTCCAACGCACGGATGTGGTCGGTTCGGATTTTCGTGACATCGGCGACTTGATTGACCGTCAGGTTTTTCGCTTCGCGCGCCTGTCGGAGTTGTTCGGCAACCGTGGACATGGCGGCTACTCTCGCGGTTTTAGGCACGCTTTTGCAACAACTGATTTCAAAAACGGGCGCACTTGGGCGCATCCTGACACTGCCCCGGTTCCCATTGCAGGAGGAGCGCGGCGTTTACGCCGCTTCAACGTGCGCAAACCCGCAGGGCAATGATTTCACACAATCAGAATGCACATTGAAGCGACCTAAAGGTCGCGCTCCGGGGGCAGTGTCAGGATGCGCCCTCCCTTCAGAGCCGGGGGGATTTTGAATTGCTCCAAGTCCGTTTTGAAATACGATTCGGCTGCCATGCTGATCGCCACCGATTTCGAGTCCTTTGAAAAGGAACTGAACCGCCTTGTTGAATCCTTTGGCAAACGCCTGGCGGAGCTTAAGCAACCCGGCTATGCGGAGGCCCAGTTGCGCGACGATTTTCTTAATCCGTTCTTCCGCGCCCTCGGCTGGGACATGGAAAACCGGGCGGGCCTCATCCAACGGGAACGCGAGGTGGAGATTGAAAGCGCCACCCAAATCGCCGGTGGACGCAAACGCGCCGACTATCTTTTCCGCACCGATAAACGCGATCGCTTTGTGTGCGAAGCCAAAAAGCCCGCCGAGGAGCTCCATGCCCGTTACGCCTTTCAAGCCAAGCGCTACGCCTGGAACAAAGGCGTCTTCGTTGCCGTGCTCACCGATTTTGAAGAAATCAAAATCTACCTCGTCGGCGGCAAACCGCGCATAGAGGAGCCGCAGTTGGGCGAATGGAAAAGCTGGCAATTCCGCCAATACCCGCTCATCGCCCGCGAGCTGTGGGATTTGCTGGCCCGCGACAAGGTTGCCGCCGGCAGCATCGATGCCGCGATTGAATCCCTCCCCAAAAAAGCCAGCGGCACCGGCAAGGCCCGTCAGGCATGGCTGATCAAACCGGATCGCAACCGCGCGCTGGACAGCGACTTCCTGGAATTCCTCGATGAAACGCGCCGCGACCTCGCTTCCGATCTTTATAAAAACAATGATCACGAGGAATTGATCGCGGACAACAAGCTCACCGAAGCCTGCCAGCGCATCATTGACCGCATCCTTTTCCTCCGCATCTGCGAAGATCGCGACATTGACACGGGCGAACGCCTCACCTCGCTCGTGGATAAATGGCGCAAGAACACCGGCAATGACGACGCCGGCCAACGCGCCCGGCAAGGATTGCTCGAACCTTTCCGCGAAGAGCCGCCCGCCGACTTCGGCACCAGCGGCATCCGCGCCCCCAAAGATTCCCTGTGGCGCGCCGTGGTACGGCATTTCCGCGCCCTGGACCGCCGGCCGCCCACACACGTTCCCTTTTTCAATGGCAACCTCTTCAAGCCGCACTTCACCGAATCCCTCCTCGTCAGTGACGAATGGCTCGCCGGTTTCATCGGTGATTTGAGTGATGATGAGTCTCCATATCTGTTCAACGTCATCGACGTGGAAATTCTCGGCAGCGTCTATGAACGCTTTCTCGGGAACGTCGTCCGCCCGCACGGCAAGGGCATAACGGTGGAGCCCAAACCCGAAGTCCGCAAAGCCGGCGGCGTCTATTACACCCCGCGCTACATCGTGGATTACATCGTCGAGCAAACCGCTGGCAAGCTGCTGGACCAAATCTCCGCAGGTGACGCCGTAAAGAGTCTCAAATCAAAACCGGACAGTCAGAGCCTCGTTACCTCGTCTCCTACATTGAAAGAATTCGAGAAAAAGACCGCCGCCCTCCGGCTGCTCGATCCGGCGTGCGGTTCGGGTTCCTTTCTTATCCGCGCCTTTGAGCGAGTGTGCGAACACTGGCAGAAACGGCTCACCGCAGATTTGCGCGCGGCTGTTGCCACCGCTGCCGACACTGTGAGCGGCCCGGAGGAGGTGGATCAAACGCTTCTCACCCAACCCAAAGCGGGCGACGCAAAATCCGCTCTCGCCGCGTGGCAGAAGAAACACCGTCCGCTCTGCTGGGTGGATGACAAGACCGGCGATGTTCACCTCACCGTGGACCTCAAGCGGAAGATTCTCACGGACAATATTTACGGTGTGGACCTGGACAGCGCCGCCGTGGAAGTCACGCAGCTCTCGCTTTATCTCAAGATGCTGGAGAACGAGAACCGCACCACGCTCAAGCGCCAGCGCGAACTGCTGGCCGATGAAACCGAGATCGCCCTGCTGCCGCCGTTGCAGGACAACATCAAGTGCGGCAACTCCCTCATCGCCTCGGATTTTTCGATGATCCCGGAAGACCTCGTGCGCGTTCACGCCTTTGACTGGCCGGTGCAATTTCAATCCATCATTAAAGCGGGGGGCTTCGATGCGGTCATTGGGAATCCGCCTTACGGGGCGGATTTCGACAAAGAGTCCGAGGTTTATATCAGAGGCAAGTATCGAGCTCTCACAAACTCTCTCGATTCATTCATCATGTTCGTTGAGCAAGCCGGGGATTTGTTAAACCCTAACGGACACTTCGGCATGATCATTCCATCTGGCTGGGTTTCCACTCCCTCATCAAAAAAGCTTCGGGAACGCTTTGCGGAACAGTTCTTACCAACTTCGTTTGTTTCGGCTTCCGTATGATGTATTTGAAGGTGCATATGTTGACACCATCATTGTTACTGCAGAGCGGATGGCGAAAGGCAAACGGTGGACGGATTTGGAGAACTCTGCCGTGAACTTGGTTGTTTTCCCGATTCGGAAAAAAGTTGAAGCGCCGCAAGATTTCCAGACGTTCAGAAAAGTCGGCGACTGTGCTGGCTGGCTGGCTTCATCTGATAAAGAGTTTTTGGTTCTCTCATCCAGAGAACAGGCTGCCTTGGTTCAGAAACTTAGAGCCAGCCCCACGACACTCGATTCCGCCGTTGAAGTCATGCGTGGCATTGAAACCTACAATCCACGCCCGGCCAAAGATTGCCGCAAACCAAAACGCGCCTGGAATGGAGAAATGCTGCGATATGATCTCGATCTCGGACCAGAAGCATACGAGGGCTATCCTCCAGACATTGAAGCTGGGAAGCCTATCAGATTTTTCAGCGGCGAGCGAATCCTCCTCCGGCAGTTACTTAGCCGAAAATTCAGGCTGCAAGCCGTGTTTGCAGACAAGGAATTTTTAACAAATCAATCTATCCAAAGTTTAATTCCTCGCGGTGAATTTCCACACATCAAGTGTTGCCTCGCCGTCTTGAATAGTCGTCTAATCTCTTGGTTTTTCTGTCAGATAAACATGGTCGCTCGACGTGATGATTTCCCGAAGACAATCATCAAACAAACGAGAGAACTTCCGTTTCCAAAACTTGATCCAAAGAGTCGCGCCGACAAAGCGCGGCATGACAAGCTGGTGGTGCTGGTGGATAAAATGTTGGGGTTGATGCCCAAGCTGCGCGCGGCCACGTCGGACGCGGAAAAGGCCACGCTCCAAAACGCCGTCACCGCCACCGACCAGCAAATTGATCAATTGGTTTATGACCTCTACGGCCTGACCGAGGAAGAAATCAAACTGGTGGAGGGGGGACAATGAAAAGCGGGCAGGAGTCGCAGGAAGCCCTCGCAGTTCAGGCTCTCGCAGGCCAGAGCTTTAGCAATACATTGCATCGGCGCCCGTTCTATTCGGTGCCACGGTCTGCCTACATCCATGTTGGACCTTTCGAACCGGATTCCAAAAGAGAGGAATCAGAGGAAGCCGTCAGGCAGTGGTGCGCATTTGAGTTGATGCGGGCCTATGGCTTGTCCGTTTGGGACCTTAATTTCGAAGCACAAGTGCAGGTCGGCTCAAAATTCTATCGCGTGGATATCCTTGTGCTCCGCAGCGGCATTCCATGGATTGTCGTGGAATGCAAAGCGCCCCATGCCAAGAGCGACAAAGCAATTGAGCAGGCGATCAGCTACGCGGATTCTCCTCGAATACAGGCCGAATACGTGCTCTACACCAATGGCACTGATTGGCAGGTGCGTCGCCGATTGAAAGGACAGTGGGAACCTGTCTTGGATTTGCCGTGCATGCGTTTTGAATTGGATGGCAGTGTCGATGTCACGCACTTCTTTGCTTGTTTCGCCGATGTAGCCCCATTGCTTTACAAACTGGATGAGACAATCGAAGGGAAGGAAGCCCAGTGTTTTCTCCAGGCGATGCAGAAATTCTTTTGTGGCTGGAATCTTCTCACAGAAGGCGTGGAGATAGAGCTGACTGGGTGTGCGGACAATCTGCTGCGTGTTATGTCGTCACCGGGGACTGACTACGCCTATTGCTCCGGGAAATATAACATTGCTCGTTCTGAATTCTGCAGGTTCCGCGCGAGGCATGGGGTTGCTTGGGAAGTCTATCCGATCGCAGGTGAAGTGCCTGTCCGTACAGGCTTCCTTGAACTCCAAAGCGCAGTGCTTCGCGCAATCGAAGGCACCAGCAAAAGTGCTGGACCAAATGTATTTGTGCTCCGGCTCATTGCGGCATTGCTCGATTACGGGATTGAATCTGAAAGACGGAGAAATCCGTTTATCACAATAACAGCAAACATTCATCATTCGTTGCGCGAGTTTTTGCAGTATCAGTTCAAAGTCAGATTTGATGCAATGCTTCCCGACCCTGTGGATCAAATTGGTACCAGCGACTTTAAGCTCTATTGTAGTGGCGCTTGGAAGGATGCTCTGCAAGGAGTGAGGCCAGTGTGAAACAGCGAGCGAGAATCAAGCAGCGAACCAGTGGCAAACCGGTGTGCCAGCGGCTCAACCGCGCTGTCGGCGCCCGACGCGAACCCCGCAGCTTGCGTAATTCACTCGTCACCCAACTTGAGCGCGACACCTCGCTTATGCCTTTGTGGATCGCCGAAAGTGTGGTGCAGGAGGCGGAGCGTTTTCTTAAAAAGGAACTGCCCGCGAACTGGGCACGTCGGCTGGCGGCCAAGGCGCATTACCTTTATCCGCGGCACAAACATTTCCACAAAGGCTTGAATCGTCCGGGGAATCGTGGGCGGGAAACGCTGCTGATGTTCATGCGCCACTGGACGGCTGGCTGGCTGAAGCGCGAGCGTTGCGCGCTTTATCAACAGTTGCCCTGGGAATATGGGCTGGGCAGCAGGTTGCCCCGTTGAAGCTGCGACCATTATTTCGACCAGCAGATAGACCCTCAATTTCAGCTCTGGAACGCGAAACTTAAAATCGCGCTGGGCGCCTAAATAAGAGTTGCTGCCCCACCAAGAAGACTTCATTTCCAGTCGAAATTTGTCAGTCAAACACCGACGTGAGAATCGGCCTCACTCCGAGTTTTCTTACGCGGGGAAAACATGAAGGTGTCTGTGTGAAAACGTTGAGTGTTTTACTTTCAGTCGCGCTCTTGCTGGCGGCCCACTATCTGGCTGCCCAGCTCAAGCGAAGCGGGGCATCCCCGGAAATGAAATCGGCCGCTGAAGCGCAGTCCCGTCCGCGCTCAACGTTCAGTTTGACACAGGCGAAACGGCAACCATTGAACGCCTCCAAGCACACCTTTTAAATGAAGTTCCCAAATAATAAAAAGAATCTGAAATTTACCGCCGGCATCGCTCTCATCCTTCTGGGATTGGGCCTGATCGCGGCCGCAATTGTCTTCCACACACCGACGCACGAAATCACACGCGCCGAGCTGACCCGGTCGATCGAGCAAAAGCAGATCATCGAAGGCCGCGCCGTGCCTTCGCCTTACAAAGGGATTTACCGGGTCGAAGGCACTCGCAAAACGGCTGGCAAGCCGGAGCGGTTTTTCGTCACCACGCACATGGATGAAAGCGAAGCCAAAGCGCTCTTTGCGCAGAGCGCGGTGAAGATCGAAGTGCCCGGTCAAGGCATGCGCGGCCAGTGGATCAACATCGTTTCCACCCTGATCATCGGCGGCTTGGTGATCATGCTGGTTCTGTATCAAACCAATCTCGGCAAAGCCAAAAGCGCACAGGTCAAGGAGCGTCCGACAATCCGTTTTAGCGACGTCGCCGGCGTCGAAGAAGCCAAAGGTGAAGTGCAGGAGGTTGTCGATTTCCTGCGGAACCCGGCCAAGTATCGGCGTTTGGGCGGCAATCTGCCGAAAGGCGTTTTGCTGATCGGCCCTCCCGGAACCGGCAAAACCATGCTGGCCAAAGCCATCGCCTGCGAAGCGAACGCCAGTTTCTTCAGCATGCACGGCAGCGATTTCAATGAAGTGTTTGTCGGCGTCGGCGCCAAACGCGTGCGCCAGCTCTTTCGTCAGGCGGCCAAGAACACGCCGGCGATTATCTTCATCGACGAAATCGATTGTGTCGGCAAGAACCGCAAATTTGACACGCATGGCGAACATCAGCAGACGATCAACGCGCTGCTCGCCGCGATGGACGGTTTCCAAAGCAGCGCTGGCATTGTCGTGGTGGCGGCAACCAATCGTCCGGAAGATCTGGACGAAGCGCTGACGCGGCCCGGGCGTTTTGACCGGAAAGTTTTCGTGCCTTATCCCGACATGAAAGGCCGCCGCGCCATTCTGCAATCGCACGCGGAAGGCAAGCCGATCCACGAACCCGCCGCGTTGGACCTCATTGCGCAGACGACGCCGGGAATGTCGGGAGCCGATCTGGCCAATCTGATCAACGAAGCCGCGATTCTTTGCGCGCAGCAAAACGCGACGGCGATTACGCTGACGGAACTCGAAGCAGCGCGGGACAAGGTCCGCTTTGGCACCGAACGGAAATCGATGGTGCTCAAGAAAGCCGAGCGCGAAATGGTGGCTTATCACGAAGCCGGTCACACGATTGTTCACCTGCACACGACGCAATTGCCGCCGTTGTACAAGGTCAGCATCGTGCCGCGCGGTCAGGCACTCGGTGTCACCACGTTGCTGCCCGATGAAGATCAGAATCTCCAGAGCAAAAAGTTTTTGCTGGAAGAACTGCTTGTTCTGATGGGCGGACGCGCGGCCGAAAAGACCTTTTACGGTTCCACCACCAATGGCGCAGCGGGCGACTTGGAAATGGCGCGGCGGATTGCCCGGAACATGATCCACAACTGGGGCATGGGCGAGCGGCTTTACTACGAGCCGGAACAAGGCGATGCCGAGGCGGAAATCAATCGCCTGCTCGAAGCGGCGGATCGCGAGGCCCACGCCATTATCAAGGCCCAGCAAAAGGAAACGGAAGCGCTCGCGCAGGCATTGCTTCAACGCGAAACGTTGACCCGAGAGGAAGTGCTGGCGCTCTTGGGTTCAGCGGAAGCAACCCTGGCCATTCCAGCCGCCGCTTAGATTAACCCGTCGCGCGGCACCTTTCATAACCCAATGAAGGTGCCGCGCGCCGTCGAGTTTTTCGGACGCCTGGCTTCAGTCCGAAGCCCCGGCCTCAGAACATCTTCTTCCCCGCAAATATTCCAATCAGGAGAAGAATGACGAAGACCGCTACAAAGAGGAAAAACAGGAATTTGGCAATCCCGGCCGCGGCTCCGGCAACTCCTGTGAATCCCAACAACGCCGCCACAAGGGCGATGACAAAAAATATCGCTGCCCACTTTAACATAAAAATTCCTCCGTGTTTGAGGTTATCGATTTGTTCATGTCCCAATTTACCTTCCTAACCGTAAATTGGCGTCTGGGGTTTAATGCTCAGCGACTGTGGGGGAATTTTCGCTCCGCTTCGCTGTGGAATAGTGTGCAGGTCGTGGGTATTGACCCGCCGACCTGCGAAGCAGGGGGATGCCGCAATTGAAGTGATCGCCGTTCAGACAGCGGATTGCCCCGCGCCGTCGTGGCCTTCACCATCGAGATCGATCAAGATATCGCGCGGTTCGGCGCCTTTGCTCGGCCCGACGATGCCGCGATTTTCCAATTCATCCATGATGCGCGCGGCACGGGTGTAGCCCAAACGCAACCGGCGTTGCATGAGCGAGACGCTGGCCTTCTGCTCGCTGCGAATGACTTCGATGCACTGCTGAATCAGATCTTCGTCTTCATCAATGCCGCTCTCGTCGTTGTAGCTGGTGACTGGTTTGGAAAGCTGCTTGTGAATCTCCACTTCGTAGCTGGGCTTGGCCTGCTTCGCGATGAAGTCCACCACGCTCTGGATTTCCTGGTCGGTAATGAGCGCACCTTGAGCACGAATGAGTTTCGCCGAACCGGGCGGCAGGTAAAGCATGTCGCCTTTGCCCAGCAACTTGTCGGCGCCCATCGCATCGAGAATGGTGCGTGAATCGACTTTGGCGGCAACCTGGAAGGCAATACGCGCCGGGATGTTTGCCTTGATGACACCGGTGATGACATCCACGGACGGGCGTTGAGTCGCCACGATGCAATGAATGCCGGCGGCGCGCGCCATCTGGGTGATGCGAGCGATCGCCATTTCCACATCGGCAGGCGCGACGAGCATCAGGTCGGCCAGCTCGTCAATGATCACGACGATGTAACTGAGCTTCTCGGGAATGATGATGTCGTCTTCGCGCGGCACAACAATTTGTTCGTCCACTTCCACGGCGAAACCTTCGGCGCCGGGCTCGACTTTTTCCTTCTTCGCCATCAATGGCAATTCGGGTTCCTGCGGCGGCAATGGTTTGTTCTTCGGCCGCGAGTTGAAGGAAGCGATATTGCGCACGCCGACTTTTGCGAAAATCTGGTAGCGCTTTTCCATTTCGTTCACGACCCAGCGCAGCGCGAGAATCACTTTCTTGGGATCGGTGACGACCGGCACGACGAGGTGGGGCAGGGCGTTGTATTGCTGCAACTCGACGACCTTGGGATCGATCATCACGAAGCGCAGTTGATCCGGCGAAAACTTGTAAAGCAGCGACGCAATGATGGAATTGATGCAGACAGATTTGCCGGAGCCGGTGCTGCCGGCGATCAAGCAATGCGGCATTTCGGCCAGGTCGGCAATGATCGGATGACCATAAACGTCCTTGCCCAGCGCGAGCGGAATGCGGGCTTTGCTGTTGCGCCACTCGTCGGATTCCAGCAGGTCGCGCATGATGACCTTGGTCTTGACGAGGTTGGGCACTTCGATGCCGACCGAGCTTTTGCCGGGGACGGGCGCGAGAATATTGATGCGCTCGGCTTTCAGCGCGGCGGCGAGGTTGTTGTTGAGACCTTGAATTTTTTCCAGCTTAACACCCGGCGCGGGATGCAGTTCGTAACGGGTAATCGTTGGGCCTTTGGTGATGTCGCCCAAGGAAACTTCGATGTCGAACTGCGACAACGTCTGTTGCATCAGCCGGGCGTTGGCCATCAATTCTTCCTTGGATTCCGTGGGCTTCAGACTCAGATCGGGATGCTGGAAGAACTCCATCGGCGGCAACTGGTAATTCCCAATCATCGGCGTGGAGGCGACGGTAATCGGCTTCGGCTTTTTTGGCAGCAGCTTGGGTTTGGGCGCTGGCGCGGAGCCGTCGGCGATGGTCACCAACGGTTCGGCGGGCTTTTCAGAGGCGTCTTTTTCATCCGCTGTTTGGACGGCCGCTTTGGATTCGGCATTGGCGGAAGCCGATTTGCCTAAAATGTCGGCGGTGGTCGCGGCGATGATTTCCCGGGCAGGAATGACTTCTCCTTCGTCGGGCGCTTCGGGTTCTTTCGCGGGTTCGGCCGCTGCTTTCCGCCCGCGACCCGCTTTGGCCTGCGGTACGCTCAAATCGCGCACGGTCGGCTCGGGAACAGGTTGGCCGTCCGCGCCGAGGCCGGAGGGAACTTTTTCCTTTTCGACTTCTTCCTGAAGTTTCTTGGCCTGCTTTTGGAGATCGCGGGCTTTGCGTTCCAGCGCCACTTCTTCCGGTGTCACGTCACCGGCGTGAGCCGCACTGCGCGCGGCCCAGGCCGCCCGAACCCATTGACCGAGTTGGAAATTCGTCAGGAACAACAGGCTGATAAGATAAATCGTGCCGTAAACAATCGCCGCGCCCACATTGCCGAGCATCCAGAAGAAATCGCGATAAAGTTCCATGCCGATGAAGCCGCCGAGACTGGGCGCGCCGATCGCATTGCGAATCTTGGTCAGGAACGATGCCGTATCCTTCAGGTGCGGCAAATCGAGCAGGTGCAACAAACCCATCGAGGAAACCACGAGCACCACCGCCCACGGCCAGCGCCGCTTGAGGTAAAAGAAATTTTGGAACCAGCAGCCGAGCGCGAAAAACACGAGCCATACCGGCAACAGATAACCCGCGAAACCGAAAACGAAAAACGAGGCATTGGCGATGTAAGCGCCCAGCGGCCCAATCCAATTATGAGCGGGCCGAACCGGCGGATTGCGATGCAACGCCAGATCGTTGGGGTCAAAGGACCATTGCGAAACCAGCAGCAACAAAGCTGCTGCCAGCAGGGCGACACCGATGATGTCGTTGAAGCCATGCGATGTTTCGGAGTCCGCGGATGCCTTACGTGCCATGGCAACAGAGTAAAAACCGCCCACCTAACTTTAAAGTTTAAAGTGGGCCGGCGGCGAGTTGGTTTGAAAATGGAGCCGAGCGCGAATGAATTCGCGCTCGGTTTCGCTGCACTCAAACGCTCGTTACTCGAATGCGCTCGTCACCGGGCGACCCCAGAAACCTTCCGGCACCGGGACGCCCAACAGCCACAAAGCAGTGGCCGACGTGTCGTATTGAACGACTGCCGCGGTGATCGTGAAATCTTTCTTCACACCTTTGCCGCTCGCGACCCAGGGAATTTTGACATCCTCCGGTTCCGCGCTGCCGTGTGTTCCTCCGACTTTGCCCAGGGCATTCTTGACGTCATGCGAGCCATGATCGGCGGTGATGATGATCACGCTGTCATCGGCAATGCCCGCCGCCGCAATGGCGTCCCGGATCGTCTTGAGCGCGACATCGCAATCTTTCAGGCCCTGGATTTTTTCGGGCGAGTGCGAGCCGAATTTGTGACCGAGCGTGTCGGGATCGCGGAAATGGATGAAGCAAAGGTTGGGCTTCAACTGGATGACCTCGGAAGCAAACGCTTTGGCCACCGCTTGGGCATCGTCTTCCGGTTGCGGCCAAACAAACCGATCCACACTGCCGGGCAACAGGAGATGTTTGAATTTTTCCTTGCCGACAACCATCGCCGTCACCAGGCCTTGCTTTTTGGCGAGGCTGAAAATTGTGGGCACCTGAACCAGTCCTTTGGCCGGCGCGTAATCATTCCAAAGAATCTGATGCACCTGCGGTCCCACGCCGGTCAGCATCGAGGTGTGCGAGGGCAGGGTGAGGCTGGGAATAATCGTGTAAGCGCTCCAGGTGTGTGCGCCGGATGACACGAGATTCCGAAACACGGGCAGCTCCGTTTTTTCCAGCAGATCGGGATTGCCCTGGTCGTAGCTGATGATGAAGACGTGATGAACGCGGGCGGAATCGGCGGCGAAGGTGGTTGAGACGATCAGCCAGATCAAAGCGGTGAAGAACGCTGTCGGGAATTTCCAGTTCAGTTTTTTCATGATATCGAACGATTTTGGGCCAGGTGAATGGTTCCGCAAACAGGGCGCCTGCACCAGGAGTTCAACTTGCAGTCTTTGGATCGCAGATGAATCAAGCTGTTGAAACGCTTGTGTTTCGCAGCGCTTTTTACCATGCCTGAACGGCGAGTCAAGGGTTGGGATGCACGGACGCGGTGCGACGTTCAGGTCGCTTCAGCGTGCGGATGGACGAGGGCGTTGGAAAATTGCTGCGCGTGCGTGGTGTGCGGGAATTGAAGCGGCGTCAACGCCGCGCTCCGGCTGCGGAAGATGCCAGCCAAAGCGCGGAATTGACGGCGGACGTGATCCATCGTCAGCCCGCGCTATTTCACGAGCCGTATTCGATAGAAGCGGCCCGGCGCGTTGGTGATGATGCCTGGGTCCAAATGATTGGTCAGGACGTCGGTATCGCCGGGAATGGCGAGGTCGGGACTGATGTTCAAGTAACTGCCATCAACATTTTCAGCAGCCTGCACAACGTTCGTAGTGCCGCCATGCGTTTGCCACAATAACCTCACGCCGTCACCTTCACGCACGCCGCTGACGAGCTTGAACACGGAGGCGCTGGATGTCGGGTCGGTGCGCGCAAGAAATTCGGCGTAGTTGTTCTGGCCGTCGCCATCGGGATCAGCGCTGGTTTCTGCGGAGGGGTTGGCATTCGTGCAACCAAAGTATTGCACCTGCCACGAACCGAACGTCACCGGGTTCGTTTGATTTAACTCAGTTTTCAAAGCGTCGTAAGCTGCCTGCGTCAACCCGGACGTCCAGACGTTTGTAGCGTCGTAGAAGATGGTGGCGGGCGCGTCAATAATGTTGGTTGCAGCCGCGAAAAGCGGTTTGATCGCCAACTGGCCGTGGATGAGATACACCTCCTGGGTCGTGGAACACGGGGCGCGTCGGCTGATGAATTCCGTGCCACGAATTCCGATGGAGCCATAAGCGGTATTGACTTTGGCATTGTCGTCGTGCTTGTCGAGCAAACCCGAAAGCAGGCGGAATGAACCGTCAAGAATGTTGTAAAAGGCCGTGTCGTTCGCCCCGTTCCCGGGCGTAAAAAAATAGTCGTCGATGGTCGCCTCCGAGTTTGGCCCCAGCGTCAACTTGGTGCCGTCGGAAAAGCTGACGTTGTATTTTCCACCGGCGCCAGTGCTGATGGTATCACCCACGTGAACGGGGTCGCCGGGATTTAGCGGCTGCGGCTGGTTGCCGGGACGGGTGATCTTCACTCCGCCGTCCGCATCCATTGAGTGCCCGACTTCTTCCTCGCACGCGGATGTTGTGCCGATGTTGAACTCATTGGTGGTAAAATGAAATCCATCCTGGGCGATGATCTTGTAGGGACCGCTCGTCCCGCTATTGATGGTGACGGTGATGGCAAAATTTCCGTTGGTGTCGGCCTGCGTCTGTGTCGTATCCACATAGACAATCTGATTGCGGCCGAAATCGAAGCCGGTGACGATGACCTTGGTGCCATTGGTGCCGCAGGCGCGATTGATGAAAGCCTGCGCCTCTCGCACCACGAAGTAATTGGAAACCACCACGTTCTGGCCATCAACGTTCGCCATGGCGGTGACCCACTGTTTGCCCGTGAAGTGACCCATATTCGCCTCAAAGGTGCAGGGCCGGCTGCTGGAGCAATAACCTGAGATCCCCGCGCCGCCAATGCTGACGGGCACCGGCCCGTTCGTGCCGATGAATCCATCCACCGAAATGATCATGTGGGTGAGCGGATTGCCTTCTGCCGGACTGAAGCTGATGCTGTCGGCCCAAACCCTTTGACCAAGACAGCACGCCAGCAGCAGTGCCGCCGCCCGCCAAAAGCAATTCCCCCCGAAGAGTCGGACATTCCGATTCATATGCTGAGATGTTGACACTCAGCAAACAGCCGTCAAGGGCGACTTCGGTAGGTATCCGGTAGGTATGTCCAGCAATGATTTGACCGGTTCGCCAACCATGACGCGGTTGCATCATTCTGCCCCAGCATCGAGGCGCAGCTTGCGGCGGATGACGGGATCTCGCGGTCGCCAGCAGGCATTTTCTTGAACATGCGCCCGATGGCCATGGCTTCGCGGACGTTTTCCGTCCGCGTGGTGAGTGTGGGATCGGCCTGCGGAATGGTGGTCGTGCGCAAGCACCTCGAAGGCAAAGCGCGGAATCTTGGTGACGACGTAATGAATGCTCGGCGCGAAGCGGCAGGAGCGCGGCGTTTACGCCGCTTCAGCTTACGAATGGAATCAACGCTCGAAATCTTCAGGTGCCTTCTTACAATCGTGCGGTGAAGCGGCATAAATGCCGCGCTCCTTTCGCGATGGCATCACTGCAACCAACTCGCCGCACGCCACCGAGGAATATTGGCCTGCTTGATCTCATCCGCGCAAAGCGCGAATGGGATTGGAAGCCTTCCATCGATGAATTGAAAAGTGGCTTCCGCGGCTGGCATCAGCGCGGTTATCTGCCGCACTTCGATGCGCCGCGCGTCACGCAGTTCGTCACAATTCAACTCCACGATTCCTTTCCCGTCACGCGCCACGCTGAATTGGAAGCGATTCTGAAAGAGGCTGGGAATTCCGCGAACCGTCGCAAGCTGGAAGCATGGCTGGATCGCGGTCATGGCGAATGTTGGCTGCGGCAGCGCGAAGTGGCGGCGATTGTCGAAAAGATTCTGCTCGAAGCGGACGGACGCGCATATCAGATGCATGCTTGGGTCGTCATGCCAAATCACGTTCATGCAGTCGTGGATGTCTGGGATGTGCCGCTGGTGAAATTAATCAACGGCTGGAAAGGCAAATCGTCGCGGCGGGCAAACGTGCTATTACGACGCGGCGGACAATTCTGGCAGGAAGAATACTACGACACCCTTGTCCGCGACGAGGCGCACTTGAAACGCGCCATTCATTACACCGAGCAGAATCCCGTGAAGGCATCTCTGGCAAAGACCACTTGCGACTGGCTGTGGAGTAGCGCCCGTCATCGCGATGAATACGAACGTCTTCCGTGGCAGCGCACTGCTTAAGCGTGCGGTATTCATGCCGCTTCAAAGTGCGAAGTTCGGAAAACTCTCGAAACATCGGACGCGCTTGGTATTCGAACGGTGAAGCGCCGTAAACGGCGCGCTCCGTCCGTGGAGCGCGACCTTCCGGTCGCTTCAGCGTGCGAATGGACGAGGGCGTTGGAAAATTTCCGCGCGTGCTGGTGTGCAGGAGTTGAAGCGGCGTGAACGCCGCGCTCCGGCTGCGGAATATACCGCCCCGACGGGGCTTTGGATTTGTGGGCGGGGGGTTCTACAAACATTTCGCTCCTGACGAAGCTTTCGGACGGAGCGCGGGTCTGCAACCCGTAGCGGCTGCGCCAATTCGGACGCGTCTGGATTAGTTGGGAACGGGAAGATGGTTAAACGTGCTGCGGCTCACAAAGCCGCGCTCCTACCGTTGGCGTTCCGCGCCGGGCGACCGAGGACTGTCAAAACCCGGGGCTGAGGATGAAATTCCGTTGAGATGCGCGAATGGAGCGCGACCTTCAGGTCGCTTCAGCGTGTGGATGGACGAGCGTTGGAAAATTTCTGTGCGTGCTGGCGTGCGGGAGTTGAAGCGGCGTGAACGCCGCGCTCCTATCGTTGGCGTTCCTCGCCGGGTCGGCGCGGACCGCCAACCCGTGGCGGATGGATTTGAAGCCCGTTGGGATTCGAGCGCAGGTAGACGAATAGCTAAAGCGTCTTGAAGTAGTCTTCTCGAATTATCACGTCTTCAATGATCTTCTCCCTCACAGCTACGCCAATTCGAAGTTGTTTCAGTTTTTCAATCAAGTCTTCCCCATCAACTAAATCAATTGGCGGAGCTCCATCGCGCTGAGCCTCTGCGCGCGCGTCTCGCGTGAAAGTCCCCGTTGTGATTAAAAGTCCTTTATCCGCACGGCCAACCATAGCACCGCGAAAATCGCGCACGAAGGACGAGCCAACGCTGCCCTTGTAGCGCTTGCACTGAAAGATGACATGAAACGAAAGGAGACCACCGACGCGCACCACGCCTTTGCCATCAATGCCGCCATCACCATTCCGTCCAGTGATTTCGACGTGAATGAAACCTGATTCGCGTAATAAACGCTGGCAAAGTCTTTCAAAAGCATCTGGTGAAATAGAACGGACAATATCGAGCAGTTGGTCTTCCCAAGCCGGAGCGGCTTCCTCCTCGGCAGCACACTTCTTAGTCTCTTGGTCGCCATGCTTATCACGTTCTTGAACCGCACGTTTAACTTCGTCTTTGTCGAGAAACTTGCGTTTACTTCCCTCGGGACTCAGCGCCCAAACGCCGCGTGCAGAGTTGTCGAGAATACCGACTCTCTTAAGGTAGTTCCTTGCCCAAGCAAGGCGGTAACTCAACTTGGTTCTATTGCCCCGATGAATCTCGGAGATTTCTCTCTCAGATAATTTGAGAATCGCAGCAACTGCGTCCTCTTGTTCCGAAACCGACGCCGATCCACCCAATTGCTGCATTGCTTGGAGCAACGGCTGGAACAGTTCGTCGTATTTAGGAACCGGCATATTAATTCTTCGCCCCCGCCAGCTCTTCCTCGAAATCCACAATCTCTTTGATTTGCACCAGAAACCAGCGGTCAATCTTCGTGAGGTTGAAGATTTCTTCGATGGTGAAGCCGGCGCGCAGGGCGTGGCGGATGAAGAAGATGCGTTCGGCGTTGGGCACGCTCAGTTTGCGGCTGATGACGTCGCGCGGCAGGATGTCGCGGTCGCCATAGACTTCCGTGCCGATGCGCCAGGGTTTGCCGTCGCCGCCCAAGCCGCTGCGGCCGATTTCCAGCGAGCGCAAGCATTTTTGCAGGCTTTCCTTGAACGTGCGCCCGATGGCCATGGCTTCGCCGACGCTTTTCATCTGCGTGGTGAGCGTGGGGTCGGCTTGCGGGAATTTCTCAAAGGCAAAGCGCGGGATCTTTGTGACGACGTAATCGATACTCGGCTCAAAGCTCGCGGGGGTTTCGCGCGTGATGTCGTTCTTGAGTTCGTCGAGCAGGTAACCGACGGCGAGTTTGGCGGCGATCTTAGCGATGGGAAAGCCGGTGGCTTTGGAAGCCAGCGCCGAGCTGCGGCTGACGCGCGGGTTCATCTCGATGATGACCATGCGGCCGTTTTCAGGGCTGACGCCGAACTGGATGTTCGAGCCGCCGGTCTCGACGCCGACAGCGCGGATCACGGCGAAGCTCTGGTCGCGCATGATCTGAAATTCCTTGTCGGTCAGCGTCTGGATGGGCGCGACGGTGATGCTGTCGCCGGTGTGCACGCCCATAGGATCGAAGTTTTCAATGGAGCAGATGATGACGCAGTTGTCAGCCTTGTCGCGCATGACTTCCATCTCGTATTCCTTCCAGCCGAGCAAGGATTCTTCGATGAGAATTTCGTTCACGGGCGAAAGCTCGATGCCGCGTTTGGCGATCTCTTCGAATTCGTCGCGATTGTAGCCAATGCCGCCGCCGGTACCGCCGAGCGTGAACGCGGGACGAATGATGAGCGGAAAGCGCCCGATCTTTTCGGCGATGGCGCGGGCTTCATCCATGTTGTGTGCGACACCGGAAATCGGCACGTCGAGTCCGATGCTCAACATGAGTTCCTTGAAGGCAAAGCGGTCTTCGCCTTTGTGAATGGCCTCGGGTTTGGCGCCGATCATTTCTACGTCGTGCCGTTCGAGCGCGCCGTTTTTGTGCAGCGACATGGAAGTGTTAAGGGCCGTCTGGCCGCCAAGCGTGGGGAGCAGGACGAGTTTGCCTTTCGCGCCGAGGCGTTTCATTTCTTCCTTCTCGCGAATGATGATTTTCTCCACGGCCTCGGGCGTGATCGGCTCGATGTAAGTGCGATCGGCGAACTCCGGATCGGTCATGATGGTGGCCGGGTTGGAGTTCACGAGGATGACGCGGTCGCCTTCTTCCTTGAGCGCTTTGCAGGCCTGGGTGCCGGAGTAATCGAATTCGCACGCCTGGCCGATGATGATCGGGCCGGCGCCAATGATGAGAACGGAATGAATGTCAGTGCGTTTGGGCATAAAAATGGCCGGGAGAGTCAAAGGGATTTCGCCCGGCTTGTCAGGTTCTTTTTCCGCTCTGGGAAGGCCTGATTTTTATTCCGGAAAACTTTCGGACGGCGGCACCGGCGGTTTGGCAGGATCGGATGGCTCGGGCGCCGTTGGCGGATTTCCTGGATGAGGCGGCTGTGATCCGTCGCCCAGAATGTAGGACAAACGCGGTTTCATCGCAGGATAAAGCGAAACCGGATGCGCTTCGCGGGCTTCGGCAATCTGCTCTTCGCGGTGAATAACCGAGGCGGTATCAATTTCCGCCGGGTGAGCGGCGCTTGGCGAGGCAGCCGGGCTCGCAGCTTCATTCACCAACGTGGCAAGCTGAGGTGTGGTGCCGGCAGGCGAACGAGTCGATACGTTTAATTCCGATTGGCACACCGGGCAAATGCAGTGCAGCTCGAGCGCGGGTTCAGGTTGGGGTGGGTTGTCTGGGGCTGCCGGGCGAGGCGGTGTCGCGTGCGCTGCGGCGGGCGTGGGAATTTCGCTGAAGCAGTTGGCGGCCTCAGTGGCGGATTCCGGCGGAGGTGCGATCAGCGTGGCGCGGGGCAGTTGGGTCGTTGGTTCCGGCGGAGTGTGCGTGTAAGGGATGCGGAGTTGGGCGTGGCAGGCGGTGCAGGCGGCGATGTCGCCCACGTAGGCCTTTTCACATTGCATGTGCTGGCCGCACGAAGGGCAGGTAAATCTTAGTTCGCTCATAATCCATCCCTGGCTGAAAGCTGCGCCAACATCGGGCGCGAGTACTGATGCCGCAAGGGAGGGGTCGGCGAAATCTGTTGTCCGCGCCGGACGAATTGGTAAATAACATCCGTGAGCCATGATTATTGGGCGACATTTTGTGAATTGATCCGCGTGCCGTTTCAGCATCTGGAACTGATCTGGGGGATTGTGCCCCTCTACTTTGGGTTGCTCCTGAACGAAATGACATCAGCCAAGGCAAACTTCCAGACCGCCGTTCAAACTGGATTCAGTTTTCTGTGGGCCGGTGCGCAATGGCTTTATCTGCACATGCAATCGCACAGGCCTGGGTCCTTGCACGCCGGGCTCAAAGCGGCTCCCTCGGTAAATTTGGTGGTAACCTTCGGAGTGCTGCTCCTCGGATTGATCGCGCTGTTCAGCGGCTTGCGTCGGCGTTATCCGAAATACGGCGCTTTCCTCGGACACACCCGGTTTGCCAATTATTTCATGATCTCGATCTTTCCGATTCAGGCGCACTATCTGGAATGGACGTGGGATCGGTTGCTGGCGATCGTGCTCTTGGCTGTGCCGTTCTGGATTGTGTTGCACTTCGGGCTGATGCCGGTACGCAAGTAGGCCGGCGCCGCGATCATACGGTTGGATTCTCGGAGTGGCTTAAGCGGATCGTTTCAGAACGGGCACTTGCACGTTTGGCTCTTCATGGATCGCGTGATCTCGGGGCAGTGATTCGCCGGACCAAAGTTTCTGCGAAGTCCAGGCCGTCGGTGCGTCCTTCCAAAATGGATCGCTCGCCGGCAAACCCAGCGGCAGCAGTCCCGCGCTGCACAAATAAAGACTGCCAGTCGAAATATACGTCTCAGCCAAGGAAGGCTGATGACCGCAGAAACCAAGCCGCAGCCAGCCCTGATCATCGAAGGTGCCCGGCGCTTCGATCATTCGCCGAATCACAGCCGTCAACGCGCAACGCACCTGTGCGGGCGTGGTTGGCTTGGGCAATTCACCCAGCAACGCGATTTGCGCGAGCGTCTGAAAAGCCCCGAACCGATAGGTTGTGGAACGTCCCAATGCTGGAAAAGTCCCATCGGGCGCGATCAGGCGTTCCTGCACTTCAGCAAAGCGTTGCGCGCGATTCATCACCGTTTTCTGCACCGGTTGGAAACGGGCATCGTTCCGCGTCAGAACGGCAAGCACATCGACCAGCATTGGATGAATGACGTAGCTGTTGTAATAATCGAAATGGAAAAATGCGCCGTCGCCATAAGCGCCGTCGCCTTTATACCAGGCGAGCATCCGTCCAATGCCCGCTTCCAATCGATCCTGCAACGTCGCTTCGCCCATGGTCAGCAGCGCGGCTTCAACGGTGGCGGAAAACATCACCCAATTGTTATGCATGGGAGTGGCGATCGCGCGGGACGATTTCAAAGCGTCGATCGTTTGTTGCCGCACGCGCGGATCCACGGAATCCCACAGGCTGCGCGGCGCACGGAGAATTGCCTGAGCCAGAAAGGCGGCATCCACCAGCGGTTGGTTGCCTCGGTTGAAGTTCAAGAAATCCGGCGATTTCGGATCCGTGGCGGCGTCGAGCGACTGATGCGCCAGCTCGATCCATTTGCTTTGGCGCTTTGCTTCGACCCCTTCCAGCCCGCGCAATTCCAGCCAGGGAGCCAGTCCAGTCAGTAAACGTCCGAAGGCCTCAAGATGCGTGCATTGGCGACGGTCCGCGGGATTCTCAGCCTCGACCGGCATGCGCTGCTTCAATTCGCGTTGGGCGAGATTTCCGAGCACTGGCCCAGCGAGTTTCTCGGCCACCGAAACCCAATATTGCCGATCCTCTTTCCCGGTTGGAGGCGTCGCGGAAGTCGCGGCCGCCGCCCGAGCTGGCAAGCCAAGACTCCCG
>JBQCEJ010000521.1:0-3281 GCA_051960355.1 Verrucomicrobiota bacterium
TGTGGCGGAGTGCCGGACGGCCGGCGCGTTCCGCGGTGCGCGATTTGGGCCGGGGCGGGCTCGGGTTTCCCTTCGATTGATGGGGGGATGTTTCAGCCTTGTAATCGACTCTGGGGTGTTCTCCCCATGGGAAAACTACGATCTTCCGTTGCACAGCGGTTGCGGCGTCTTAAGGTACTACAAGGTTAAAGACTCAGCTCGGATTTGGGGTCACAAGCCGGGAAAGTTCAGCGTGCTTTAGGGTCAAATGCTGATAAACCGCAAATTTGAGGTCTTTGCTTCAGCCGGATCAGGCTGAACCACCCGGCAGAAAGAAGAGCCTTTAACCAATTTCTTTTTGCTTATCGATCAGCCAACATCTCGCTGCTGATATTCGGTTGCACGGTCGAGAATGCGCTAGCTGGTTTTGCGTTCCACCCCGGCAGCTTTGGCTAGTTCACGATGTATCTTGGCAACGCGTTCAACCTGCCCCTTGGCAGCAAATCGTTCGTAAAAGCCTTCGCTGCGGAAATCCCGCGAACGCTCGGTCCAGGGTGACAGCCTCTCACGCCAGCGCTCCACCCGGCCTTCTTCGTTCCCGCCATCTTGCGCGGAGAGATCGGCGCAGACGCGAATCAGCGCCTTGAGCGTGACCGGCTTCGTGACCATGTAATTGTCATTGTCCCACGTTTCGCCAAATACCTGCGCGGCGGCTTTCAGAAAATCGCGAACCCGGTCGTAATAACGTTCGGCATTGCGGGCATCGGTCCCCTGCTCTTCTATTTTTTTCCAAGCGGCTTTAACCCAGCGATGAATCTCGTTGAAAAGTTCGGCCTGCAAAATCCATTTCTCCTGCTTGCTGCGACCACCCAGACGATTGATGCGGTAACGCAACGGACTGTCGCCCGCGCTGTAAAGCATCTGCACGATGCGCGAGGCAAATCGACGGTCCGGTTCCGCCCACGAAACCTTCTCGTAAAGATCCACCAGGTGGCTTTTGTTGATGCGCGTCGGAGTGGAATTGATGATCACGAACATTTCCGTGGCGAAATCTTCACTGCGCCCGTCAAAAATCACGCACGGAACGTAGATCGACTTGGCGTCATCCGGATGCGTGCGTTCATAGAAGTTCAGCGCGGCCAGGCGATGTTGCCCGTCGATGATGAGAAATTTCTCTTCCGGTTCCTGGAGATGGCCCACGGTGTCGCTGCCGTCCATGGAACGGAAATTCAACTTCTGCGGTGTAAAAAGCAGGACGGTTCCAGGAATGGGCGGCTGGGAAATCGCCGTTTCATAGAAATTGCGAATGGCTTTGACCTTGGACTTGGAGACGATGCGTTGGAAGGCTTTTTCGTTGCGCTCAATCTTGGCGATGAACTGCGCGACATCGTCCTCCGCCTCCACGGTTTCGGGCTGGATCGTTTCGCCCTCTTCATCGTAAAAGCGGCTGATGAAACGGACCTTGGCCAGGAGCTCTTCCGAGGGATACGCCGCGAAGTAAAACACCGCATCTTTCTGACGAATCTGCGTTGCGATCATCGCAATTCCTTTGGTTGACATTTGGTTGAGAGAACCCGCGCTCAGAGCATTTACCTGAACCGCCGGCTGACAACTCCTGATTTGGTAATAACCGATAACTATACCTCTCCCGTCAGAAATACAAGCGACGGAAGTTGCTGAAAACGCGTGGGTGATTGCTTCTTTACGAAAACAACATTAGTGGTCGCGCCCAGAGAACCCTCGGGTTGCAATCGCTCAATAAAAAAGGGCGCGGAGATAACTCCGCGCCCGTTGTTTGGAATGGAAAAAACTGATTAACGCTGAATGCGCGCTGAACCGCCTTGGGCAAACGCTTTCACCTGCTCCACCGTGGCCATCGTCGTATCGCCCGGGAAGGTCGTGAGCAGGCCGCCGTGCGCCCAGCCCAGATTCACGGCTTCCTGTTCGGAAGCGCCGCTGAGCAGGCCGTAGAAGAATCCCGCCGCATAGCCATCGCCGCCGCCGACGCGATCCACCACGTCCAATTCACACGTGGGCGAGGTGTAAGTCTTGCCGTCTATCCATGCCACCGCGCCCCAGCTGTGGCGGTTGGTGGAATGCACTTCGCGCAACGTGGTCGCCACGATTTTGATGTGCGGATGTTTCTTGGTGACATTGCCCATCATGCTGAAGAACGCGCTCGGATCGAGCTTGTTCTTGGCGTGAACTTCGGGCCCGGGAATGCCGAGCCCAAGCTGCAGATCTTCTTCGTTGCCGACCAGCACATCCACGTTCTTGACGATGCGATCGAGCACCGCCACGGCGCGATCATGGCCGCCCACGATGTTCCAAAGCTTCGCGCGATAGTTCAGATCGAATGACGTCACCGCGCCCGCGGCCTTTGCGGCCTGCATGGCTTCAATGATCACTTCCGCGGTGGTTTCCGAGAGCGCCGCAAAAATGCCGCCGCTGTGAAACCAGCGCACGCCCTGGCCGAAGATTTCCTTCCAGTTGAAATCGCCGGGCTTGAGCTGCGCTGCGGCTTCGTTGCAACGATTGTAAAACACCACCGGCGCGCGCAAGCCCTGGCCGCGATCGCTGTAAACCGTCGCCATGTTGGGACCGTGAACGCCGTCGTGTTTGAAATGCTTGTAAAATGGTTTGACGCCCATGGCCCGAACGCGCTCGGCGATCAGGTCGCCAATCGGATAATCGACCATCGCGCTGGCAACGCCGGTCTTGAGGCGGAAGCAATCCGCCAGATTGGCTGCTACATTAAACTCGCCGCCGCTGACATGGATGTCGCAGTGAGACGCTTTGCGGAACGGGATAATGCCGGGGTCCAGACGGTTCACCAGCGCGCCCAGCGACAAAAAGTCCAGCGCGCCTTCTTTGCGGATATTCAAGCCATAGCTCATTCAGTTTTCCTCGATGTATGATTTCAGTTGTTTGATTTCGAAAAACCCATGCCGTCGTTGGGATATAAGGCCAACCATCGGCGGGCGACATGATTTCGCAAAGGCCCGGGTTTGTCTTTTAAAAAAAATTGCGATTTTGTGAATCCGATCCTTGGCTTTCTGCACAGCATCCGACCGACTTTGCGCTTTTCTTTCCGCGACTCGGCTTTACCCTGCCCCGCGATTCGCAATGGCTTTACAATTTTTCAACACTCTGTCGCGTTCGGTTCAGGATTTCACGCCGCTTGATCCCGCTGGGAAAAAGGTCGGGATGTATTGCTGTGGACCGACGGTTTACGATTTCGCGCACATCGGCAACTGGCGCACGTTTGTCTTCGGCGATCTCGTGCGGCGCTACCTGGAATT
>JBQCEJ010000522.1:0-2285 GCA_051960355.1 Verrucomicrobiota bacterium
TCAAATCGTTTGTCTACGCTCTCTTTGAAGTCTTGTTGGTCCTTATCCTGTCTGTCGAGATGGGCCTCTATCGCTTGGAGACGGGTATCGCTCCGCTGCTCAAACCCGTCGATCACATTGCCGACGGCCTGCACCGGTTGGATCAGGGGCATTACGATTACGTGCTGAAGTTGAACACGCGCGATGAGTTCAAAAACATCGAGGAGGATTTCAACAAGATGGCCGCGACCATCCGGCGGGAGATTCAATCGAGAATTCAAAAGGAACTGACCCTGATCCAGCGGGAAAATGAAATCCTGAAGCTCAATACGCAGTTGGAGAGACGCGTGCATGAGCGGACCGCCCAACTCGAGCGGGCCAACCAGGAACTGGAGGCCTTCAGCTACTCCGTCTCGCACGATCTGCGCAGTCCGTTGCGAGCGATGGAAGGCCTAAGCCATGTGCTGCTGGAAGATTACGGTCCGGCGCTGATTGCCCAGGCGAAGGATTATCTTCAGCGCATCCAGGGTGCCGCGGAGCGAATGGGCCATCTCATTGACGACATGCTGCGACTTTCACGCATCGGTCGGACGGCGTTGCGCCGGGAGTTGGTGGACCTGAGCGCGCTGGCCCGCAGTGTTCTGGAGGGATTACAGGCGAGCGATTCCAAGCGAACGGTGGAGGTGTGCATTGCTGAAAACCTGCGCGTGGAGGCCGACTTGAATCTGATGGGGATCGCGCTGGAGAACATGCTGGGCAATGCCTGGAAGTTCACGGCCAAAACGGAGCACGCCCGGATTGAATTCGGGCGGATGCCGGAGTCGCAGGGATCGAATCCAGGCGCGGCTCCATTCTATGTTCGCGACAACGGAGTGGGGTTTGACATGGCGTATGTGGACAAACTCTTTGGCGTTTTCCAGCGACTGCATCGGGCGGAGGAGTTTCCGGGAACGGGCATCGGCCTTTCGATTGTGGCGCGGATCGTTCATCTCCACGGCGGAGAGATCTGGGCCGAAAGTGGAGTGGACCAAGGAGCGACGTTTTTTTTCACGCTGTCGCCCTCGCGGGCCAATGTGGGAGATGTTCCCAGTTGAAGGGCGATTTCAATATTTAACTTTGGCCCGTGTTTGACCCCGGGGGCGGCGACCGCAACGGTGAACCGCGAATCGCGGAACTCTGAACAACCAAGGAACGAAGGCTGAATCGGCAAAGCGCGCCGAGCAATGCTCAGCGCTCGCCCCAAACCGGACGGCAGAGCAGTGCTTCTGCGTCTTCCTGTTGAACTTGGACGTTCGTTGTCCAGTGTTCAATGTTCCATGTTTTCTGAGCCCCTGCCCCGCATCCCGAAGCTTCCTCCATCAACTTCAGTCGCAGTGTTCGTTATGGATTCGGCTGCCTTTCCGTGGGACTGCAATATCGATTGGCCCGGTTCGGCCTTCGTTCCAGCCGATTGTTCCGGCCGTGAGTCAACGTCCCGGCCTGAGATTGGTTGCACCGCCCGAGCGGTTGAACGACACGATCTTGAAAACCGTGTTCGTCCGCGACTCCGATATAGGCGCGATACAGACAAGGATCCAACCGGCCGCTCCAAAGATGCGGCTGCATAACAGCGAGCGTTTGAACTATCAGCAACACCGGCGCAGGATCAACTGCTCGGCCAAGAAGTAATAGCCGATTGCGCACCGGAAAGTAACCCGAAGCGTTTAGCGCATTCAGAACCAGTCCAGTATCCAAGGCTGCGGATCGGTCACATCACTCCCTACGAGGGGTTTAGCTTGTGCGCCGGGCGTTGTTTCCGTAAGCAAAGGGCATGTTTTTACGGCGTCGCGCAACCCAAGCCGAATACTTCGATTCGCTGGACCGGCCTCACGCCGAAATGGTGGAAGCCTACGCGTCGCTGGCCAGTGTCAACCGGCTGTTCCTCTTCGCCGAACCCTTTCAACGTCTGCTGCCGCGATTTCTTGAGCTCCAAAACTGCGGTTCGCTTTCGATTCTCGACCTCGGCGCCGGCGATGGATTGCTGGGAACGTCTTTGTCGGAATGGGCCGCCAAGAAACATGGTTGGAAGTGGCGATTCACGAATCTGGACATCAACCTGCCCGCTCTGCGCCTCAACGAACACGGCCAGAATGTCGCTGGATCGGCGCTTGCCCTGCCCTTTCGCGATAACAGCTTCGATGTCGTGATCGCTTCCCAGATGACGCACCATTTCTCGGATGCCGAGGTGGTGCAACATCTGCGCGAGGCCTGGCGTGTGACCCGGCGGGCGATCTTCTTGAGCGACTTGCATCGCGGCCCGGCGCTGC
>JBQCEJ010000523.1:0-8944 GCA_051960355.1 Verrucomicrobiota bacterium
TTTTCCCATGAGTCAACGACCTCTTCCGGCCACTCAGCCAAAATCCTCCCCGGTGTCTTTTAATTTGATGCAACGCGGAGTCGGGACACGCTGATTTTGCAGATTGACCCTATTTTATGGGGTTGCTAGCTTTCGCCTCCCATTAACTGGGGCTTTATGCGACACACAATTTCGATCTTGGTGGAAAACAAGTTTGGCGTGCTCACGCGCGTGGCCGGTTTGTTCAGCGGCCGCGGTTACAACATCGATTCCCTCAACGTCGCGCCCACCCACGACAGCACCGCGTCGCGCATGACCATTGTCACCCATGGCGATGAAGCCACGCTGGAACAAATCGTCAAGCAGCTCAATAAATTGCCGGACGTGCTGAAAGTGATCGATTTCCGCAACGGCGGCGAACATGTCGATCGCGAACTGCTCTTGATCAAAGTTTCCGTTGATTCCAAAAGCCGCGCCGAAGTCATGCAGATCACCGATATCTTCCGCGCCAAGATTGTGGACGTCCAATCGAAGAGCCTGACCATCGAAATCACCGGCGATGAAAGCAAGGTGGACAAATTTCTGAGTCTGATGAAAGCATTCGGCATTCTTGATGTCACCCGCACCGGCAAAGCGGCGATGCCGCGCAAGTGAGTCGTGAATCGTTGAATCGTGAATCGTTAAACTTCCCGGCAATTTTCCGTTCGTAAATCGCAAATCGCAAACCCAAAATCCTTTATGGCAAAAGTCTATACCGACAAAGACGCTGATCTCGGCGTGTTGAAAAACAAAACCCTCGCCGTGCTCGGCTTTGGCTCCCAAGGCCACGCTCACGCGCTCAACCTCAAAGAGAGCGGCCTCAAGGTCATCATCGGCCTTTACGAAGGCAGCAAATCCATCGCCGTCGCTCGCGAAAAAGGTTTCGAAGTGTATCCGACGGCGGAAGCGGTCAAGCGCGCCGACGTCATTATGGTGGCCATCCCGGACACCAAACAGCCGACGGCTTACAAGAAAGACATCGAGCCGAATCTCACCAAGGGCAAAACGCTGCTCTTCTCACACGGCTTCGCGATTCACTTCAAGACCATCGTTCCTCCGAAAAACGTGAACGTCATCATGGTTGCGCCGAAAGGTCCCGGCCACATCGTTCGCCGCCAATACACCGAAGGCAAAGGCGTGCCGAGCTTGATCGCCGTTTACCAGAACCCCGGCAAGGACGCGTAGAAGATCGCGCTGGCCTGGGCCAAATGCATTGGCGGCACCCGCGCCGGCGTGATCGAAACGAACTTCAAGGAAGAAACCGAAACGGACTTGTTCGGCGAACAGACGGTTCTGTGCGGCGGCGCGAGCGCGCTGGTGCAGGCCGGGTTTGAAACGCTGGTCGAAGCCGGTTATTCGCCGGAGATGGCTTACTTCGAATGTCTGCACGAGTTGAAGCTGATCGTTGACCTGATGAATGAAGCAGGTATCAGCGGCATGCGCTTCTCGATTTCCGAAACCGCGAAATGGGGCGACGTGAGCGTCGGCCCGAAAATCGTGGACGCCGGCGTGAAGAAGCGCATGAAAGCCGCGCTCAAAGACATTCAGTCCGGCAAGTTCGCCAAGGATTGGGTGAAGGAATATCAGGGCGGCTACAAGCGCTACAATGCTCTGCTCAAGAAGGGTGAACAACACCCGATCGAAAAGACGGGCGCCAAGCTCCGCTCCTTGATGCCGTGGATGCAAAAACGCTCAATCAAGGGCACGCAAGCCGGTTACTGATTCGGCCCTACGAATTCAACCAAGCCGCCGGGAAACCGG
This sequence comes from Verrucomicrobiota bacterium, assembly GCA_051960355.1. Classification (GTDB taxonomy): domain Bacteria; phylum Verrucomicrobiota; class Verrucomicrobiia; order Limisphaerales; family DASXHY01; genus DASXHY01. The sequence continues at coordinate 1,780 of JBQCEJ010000523.1, forward strand.
CGGCTTTCTTTTTGCCGATGGGTAGAATCCCTACGCCATTCACAACAAAAAGTTGGCCGTGGTGTTTGGAAAGAGGCTGCTATATTGTGATCATGATGCGTGGTGCGACAACCTTCGTTTGTTTTCTAGGCGTGAGTTTGAGTCTCAGCGCCCGCGCGGCTTCCGCTGATTCCGGTAATAATGGGCGTTATCAGACGATCATGGAACGAAATGTCTTCGGACTGAAATCAGCGCCGCCGCCGCAGGCGGAAACTCCCGCGCCTCCACCACCTTTGAAGGTCATCTTGACCGGCATCACCACATTGTTGGGAAATAAACGCGCTTTGCTGACGGCGCAAATTCCCAGCAAACCGGCCGAGAACCTGATGCTCACCGAGGGCCAGCGTGACGGTGAAATCGAGGTGATCGAAATCAACGAGCAGGCGGGGTCGGTCAAGATTCTGAACCATGGAGTGGAGCAAACGCTGGATTTCAAAACCGACGGCGCGAAGCCGCAGGTAACGCTGACACCAACATCCAATCCGGTGCCTGGGGTGCCTCCCACAAACACCGCCCAACCGGGCGTTCACATGATCCCTACCCGATCCATGCGCTTGCCGCCGCTTCCCGGTGGCGGACCGCAACCGTAAAAGCCTTCCGTTCTGGGCAACCCACACCCTGCTAAGCACGGTGGGTAATTGAGACTCGGCCAGCAGCGGCTCGCATTTATCCGCAAGATCAACGATGCGCTGGAACGATGTCCGTGCTCCGGTCCCCTGCTGAATCGTTCCGGCTGTTACACCTCTGGATTAACTGACGACATCCGCAGCACCGGAAAGATCAACTCCTCATTGGGCCATCCGGCGGCGAACGATCGTCGCCCGCCGCCGAAAAATGACTTTCTATTCTTGTAACCCGTGCCGATTGCCAAGTTCAGTTCAATAAGATGAACCTGATTTGGCCTTTTCCTTCTGCTCCTTGGCTTTGAGCATTTGTTCCTCTTTCTTGAGGCGTTTGGCTTCGCGCGCTTAGGCCTCGCGTTCATACCGTTGCACGTCGGAAGCAGCTTCGCTGACGCCCGGCATGTGCTTGCGTTCTTCAGTGACCTGCTGAGCCGCCAGTTCAGGCGTGCGCAAGACAGTGGGGCGCATCAGCACGATTGATTCCTGCCGCTTTTTGGTGCTGCTGCTTGAGCGGAAGAGAGCCCCGAGCAAAGGGATATCCTTGAGGTACGGCACCCCGGAATTGGACTTGTCATCGGAGTTGCGGATGATGCCGCCCAGCACAATGGTTTCGCCGTCGCGGACGGCAATTTCAGCCGAGAGCGCGCTGCTCTTGGTGTTCGGCACATTGCCGACACCCGTAATCGGCGTGGATCCGTCGAGTTCATCGATCGTCTCGTCAATCTTCATGACCACCAGGCCGTCTTGATTGATGAACGGCGTTACGTTCAGTCCGATACCAACTTTCAACTGCTGGTAGGAGGAACTGGGGCCGCCACCGTAACCGCCACCGTAATAGGTGCTGGTGACGTAAGGAACGGTGCTGCCAATGAACAGCGACGCGGGCGTGGCGTGCGAGGTTTGAATCCGGGGGCGCTGCACCACTTTCACCCGGTTGTCACTCGCGGCCGCCTGCACAGCAATATCCCAGGTTTCATTGATTTTGCCGAAATAACTGAGACCCGACGGCAGTGAATCGGAGGTGACGCTGTTGGACGCCACCGAGCTCACGAAGTCGAAAAACTTCTGTGAATTGTTGATGCCGCCAGCAGTGGTGATGTCGGGCCGGGTATTTATTTCCTTCGGCCGTTGCGCGGCGGAAACGCCGAGCGACCAGTTGTCGCCGATGGTGACGTCCATGATGAGCGTCTCGATCAGCACCTGCGCCAGCACGACGTCCAACTTGCTGACGATCTCTTTCATGGTTTCCATATCCTGCTTCGAGGCGAAAATCAGCAGCGAATTGGAACGGGTGTCGGCGATGATCTTCATCTGCCCAAACAGTTGCAAATCGCCGGTAGCCGATGCCTTGCGGATGATCTGCTGCAAACGATCACTGAAACTGGAACCGCCCACCGCTCCACCGGGAGCCGTGGGGCTGCCGGGCGTGGACAGTCCGCCGTAGGGACTGGTTGTGCCGCCAATGCCTCCTCGATTGAACGCGCCCGTCGAGCCGACACCAGGCCGGGCGGTTGACCCGGTGGTTCCTCGGGAACCTGATCGGCCAATCGTTCCACCACCACCGCCGCCGCCAGCGCCCAGACTGTTCAATGCATCCGAAATGTCCTCGGCCAACGCATAGCGAATCGGGATCACTTCCGAAACGAATTCCGACGGAACTGTCACATCGATCCGATCAATCATTTCCAGCATGCGTTTGACGTTTTCCGTGTAGTCGCGAATGACCAGAATTCCGCTGCTGTCGATCGGCAGAATCGAATTCATTTTCGCGAACGGCTGCAGCGCCGGCAGAATTTCACTCGGCTTCACATATTTCAACTGCACCACGTGGGTGACGAAGGGACCAAAGTCCGGCAACTGCTCGGCTTTCCGCGTGTCGGGCGCGCCACCTTCCTGCAAGGCCTGCGGCTGGGCAACAGCTTTCACGAACTTGTCGCCGACATTGATCATCGTCACGCCATTCAATCCCAGCACCGCGTCCAACGCCTGAATCGCCTCGCTCTTGGTCAACTGCGTCTGCGTCTTCAAAGTGACCTGCGGCGTCGGCAAGCTGGAGGGGCGCAACAAGGTGCGGTTCACCAATTCGGCATAAACCTGGAGCACCTGTTCCAACGGTGTGTTCCGAAAATCGATCATGCCGGCCGGAATCATCTGTTCAGCCGGAGTGGTAACGGGAGGTTGAGCCGGAGGATTGCCAGGCGAGACTGGCGGCTTTGCTGCGACGGTGGGCGGAGTTTGGGGAGTCGCCACAGTTGGAGCCGGAGTTGAGACGGGCTTGGCCGCAGTTTTCTCCACCGGGTGAACGGTCTCATTCGTTTTGGCTGCCGGAGTTTCCGTCGAGACGGCTGTCGGCGGACGAACTGGCGCAGGTGCCGACGCTTCCGGTAGAACCGGAGCGGGCGGCTCCTGAAATGCCGGCTCGGAAGTAGAAGTCATCGGCAAAGGCTCAGCCGTGGAGGCGACGACGGGCGGCTTCACTGGCGGCGTGTTGGAGCACGAAGCCAGGAACAGCAAAAGAAGAATGGGCAAACTGATTTTCATTTTTTTGGTGGCGTCACAGGTTTGGGAACTGCCGGTTTGGCAACGCTGGGTCGGCTGATCGGGTTCCCGGGCGCCGCTGGTTTGGCGGCAGGGCTGGCTGGTTTGGCAGTGGCTCCGGCAGCCGCAGGCTTGGCTCCCGGTTCCGCAGCGGCCTTTTTCGCGGCCGGAGCTTTGGATTTTTGATAGCTCGCCACAAGCGTGATGTTGGCGTTGAGTTGCTGGCGGCTGGGATCCGGACGGATCGAAATTTCGCGGGCGCGGATCAGTGAATTACCGGAACCGAGATTGAAGAGAAAATCGACGAGCTGCTTTTCACCGGCGATGACGGAAATGGTCTGCGCCTGTTCCATGAAAAACAGATTGGTGCTGGTGAAGGAGCGCGAGCTTCCTTGGAACTGCACGCCGCTCTGGGCCGCCTGCACTTGAATGGTGCGCAGGAACTGGATCGCCTGATCGTCCGGCGGAACGTAGCTGCCTTCACTCGCCAGCTTTTTGATCTCCGCCTCGACTTTGGGCTTTTGCGCGATGGCAGTTTCGTATTTTTGCAGGGAAGAACGCGCCTTGCCCAAACGGGTTTGGAGCTTCGCCCAATCGCCGAAGTGCGGCCAGATCCAGAAGATGTTGATGACGAGGAAAAACACCAGTCCGACCACCACCACGAAGCGGCGTTCGGACGGATTTAAACGGGACAAATAGCTGTTCATTCTTCTCCCGTCCTTTTGAGTTCGAGTTCGTAATTCCAGCGAATGCCGCCCGGCATCACCTGCGTTCGCGGTGGATCAATCTTTTTCTGGTCAAACAGAGGCTGACCGCGCACGGTGAATTTCCGCAAACTGTCGCTGAAATCGATCACCGAACCGACCTGGTCCGCCGAGGCAGTGCCGCTGAGCGACAGTTTTTTTCCGCCACTGAAATTCATCGAGTCCAGCGTGATGCCGGTCGGCATGGTTTCAGCAACAGCCTGCCAGCAGTCCAGCGCCGCGTATTTCAATTCCTGGCGTTCCTTCAAAACCTTGAACTGCGCGTTCAGTTGCAGCGAATTGGTGTAAGACGATCCCAGCGCCGCGACCTGCGATTCCACTCCGGTGGTTTGATAATTCACAAATCCGAGCGCGATGAAAAAAACGACCAGCCCCAGAAGATACAACACCAGACCGGCACCCAGGCCGCGCATCCAAAGGCGATCGACAAACTGTTGATGATAGCGCGCCACGAATTCGGGCGGCAACAGTGTGGTGTTGGAATCAGACTGCGCCGCGCGCCGTGCCGTCCGGGCGGCCAATTCCTGAACTGGCGTCGGCGGGACCATCTCAATCGATTGTCCCAAACCTTCCTGCAGCGGTTTGGCCCAGTCGGTGGCGGCGCCGTCATCAGCCACGAGGTGCCAGCGCGGCGGCGCCGTCAGCCAGCCATCCAACTCGCCCGCCCAGGCCATCTGCATCAACTGATCTTTCAGACCCGCAGCGCGATCCGCCGCAGCCGGCAACGTGAGCAGATCCACGCTCTGCAAAACACCGCCATACCACCAGGCGACCAGCGCGGTGTTCCGGCTGGCTTGGACTTCGGGATAGATCCACGCGCCATCTTCCTTGATCGGCGTGGCGTGCAACTGATCCAGCAGCGACAATTCCAGTCGATCTGCCAGATACCCCTGCCCTTCGAGCTTGCCGAGAAATTCTTCAACGGTGTTGCGCGCGGCGATCAGCACGACGATCGTTTGCAGATTTCCCTGCGCATGAGGCAACGCATGAAATGTCCAAACCGCCTGCGTCACGGGAATCGGCGAGAGTTTCTCCATCTGCAACTCGACCATGGCGCGGGTTTCTTCCGGCGTGCTCTGCGGAAATTGAGCGACGCGGATGAAAACCTGTTCTGGCGGGAGCCAGGCGATGTTGAGTTTTTTCTGCCAGAGCGAGCTCCAGCTTTTGGTCGCGGGTCCAACTGGCAGCGGTTCGCCGGGCCGGCTGGTCTGTTCGCGGTTCAGGTTGAAAGAGCCGCCGTCGAATTGCCAAAGGCGCCGCGCCTCAGGGCCAACCGACAACACGTTGCAGGATTTCCAGCGGGCCATGTTAGTGAGGGGTCACGATTTGGAATTGCCCGCAGACGTCCAGACCGGACTGCGAGGGCAAGCGCCGGGCGCCATTCGTAAAAATTGAAATCGAATCCATGGCGTCAGCTTTTGGCCTGCGTTTCTTTCTTCTGTTCGGTCAAGGAATCCAGATGTTCCTCGATCTGTGTGACACGCAGCACTTCTTCGAGCGTGGTGATGCCATTTCTCACCTTGTTCCAGCCGTCCATCCGCAGGGTGCGCATTCCCAATTCCATCGCGCGCTGGGCAATGGTGCTGGCGGAGGCTCGTGCCAGAATGAGCGGGCGAAGCTGTTCATTGAGAACCAGCAGTTCGTAGATCGCGAGACGTCCCTGATATCCCAACTGACGGCAGGCTTCGCAACCCGCGCCATGCCAGAACTTCGCGGTGTCGATTTCGTCTTCTGGAAAACCGATCTTGCGCAGATAGCTGCGCTCGACTTTTTGCTCGGTCTTGCAATGGGGACAGATGGTTCGCACGAGGCGCTGGGCCATGATCGCTTCGACCGAGGAGGCGATCAAAAAGGGTTCAATGCCCATGTCGATCAAACGCGTGAAAGCGCTCGGCGCGTCGTTTGTGTGCAAGGTGGAGAAAACCAAGTGACCGGTCAGCGCGGCGCGAATCGCAATCTCAGCAGTTTCCAAATCCCGGATTTCCCCGATCATGATCACGTTCGGGTCCTGACGCAGGATATGGCGCAAACCCATCGCGAAGGTCAGTCCGATTTCCGGCCGAACGGCAATCTGGTTGTTGCCTTTGAGTTCGTATTCGACCGGTTCCTCGACGGTGATGATGCGTTTGTGAACCGAGTTGATCGTGCTCAACATCGCGTAAAGCGAAGTCGATTTGCCCGAACCGGTCGGGCCGGTGACGAGCATGATGCCGTGCGGTTTGACGATCAATTCCCGGATCGCGGATTCGTCGCTCGGAGCGAAACCGAGTTTGTCCAGGCTGAGGAAAATCTTGCCGCGCGAGAGCAGACGCAGTGAAGTGCTTTCGCCATAAACGGTGGGCACGGTTGAAACACGAATATCGATTTCTTCGCCCTTGATGCGGACGTTGATGCGTCCGTCCTGCGGCAGCCGTTTCTCGGCGATGTTCATCCCGCTCATCACTTTGATGCGGGAAAGAATCGCCGCCTGAAAGCGTTTCAACTGCGGCGGCATGGGCGTTTGATGCAGAATGCCGTCAATGCGGTAACGAATGCGCAAGTCGTCTTCCTGCGGTTCCAGATGAATGTCCGTCGCGCGATCTTTGAATGCTTCCCAGATGACCTGGTTCACGAACTTGATGACGCTGGCCTCCTGATCGCCCTCGGTGATTTCCTTGTCGCCGATCAGCAGTTCCAACGGTTCATCCTCGCTGGCTTCGCCCATTTCATCGAGCGTTTCGGCACCGACGCCGTAGTACTTCTTCAACGCCTTTTCGATTTCGGCCTTGGGCGCGAGCGCGAACTGCACCGGACCCTTGGCATCGAAACGCACCGCGTTGAGCATGGCGGTGTCAAAGGGATTGCTGACCACCACCTGCACGGTTCCGTCGATCAGATTCGTCGGCAAAACGGAATGTTGAAAGGCAACCTTGGTGGAGATTTTGGTGCGCGCCTGCGTCGGGATGTCGAGCTTGGCGATTTCCAGGTAAGGCCAGCTCAGCGCGGCAGCCAGTTTCTGAAGGAAGACGTCTTCGGCAATGCCGCGTTCACGGCAAATAAAAGCGAGCAACGATTCCTGGGATCCGTTTTCAGCCGCCACACGCCACGCCTTTCCGTTCTCATCGAACTGATCGGGCGTCACCAGGCCTATGCGGGCAAAGAATTCTTTCAGCGATAAAAAAGCCATTCAGTCAAAAACGATCGATCGTTTCCCAATGATTA
>JBQCEJ010000524.1:0-6275 GCA_051960355.1 Verrucomicrobiota bacterium
GCACCGCGGCAGGCGGAGGAGCGATCGCGCCCCAAGAAACCACAGCACCATCAGCATCGAGAGCAAGACTGAAAAGGTTCCCTGCCGCAATGGCAACGACGTTGGTCAGGCCCGGCGGCACATTCGTCGCGCCCAAAGTTAATCTTAAGCGTGAGAATGAGGCGACACTTCCGTTCTTCCGCAACAACGTTATATGTTGAGGACCAGTGGCGATCGCGGCGGTATTGGTTTCAGTTTGAAGAACATCGAACTGGCCCGGGCTGGTTCCGCCCCAGCCGACTGCGTGACCGTCAGCCTGAACAGCGAGGCTGTTCACGAGGCTGGCTGCGATGGCGATTACGTTCGAGAGACTGGATGGAACCGAAGCCTGGCCGTAATCATTGTTTCCCCACGCGATTACTTCTCCATTGGCCGTAAGTGCCAGCAGGTGGGCGCTTCCGGCGGCAATTTGAGTGACATTGCTCAACCCCGCCGAAGCGGGTGAGTTGGTGATATCTCCCCAACACGTGACGGTCCCGTCACTCTTTAGGGCAGCCGCAAATGAATCTCCAAGCGCGACGTCAACGACGTTTGACAATCCGCTCGGGACGACGAGCGCCGCTGGTGGAGGGGATTGTGTGGTCCACAACTGAATGTTTCCCTGCGCATCCACGGTTAGTGCATTGGTTCGCATTAACGCCACCGCGCGGAAGCCGCTGAGCTCTGCTGGAAGGGAGGTGCTGGCGGAACCCCATTGGATCGCGGCTAGATGGGGGGGGAGTTTCGGCGCTCTGAACCGTTACGGAAATCAAAGCCCAGAGAAACAGGGATACCAGAGTTGAGACCACCTTCATAAGATTCTAAATACAGGGCTCGAGCCAAATCCGTCAATTTAACATTTGGTAATTTCATGCTTAAGAAGGGCGCGCGCTGCCGGATTTAAACCGGCAAGTTTTGGGGAGTCATCAGGGTTTCCGGTCGGGATGGTCGCGGTTTCACACCAGATCCCATCATCTCGCGACGTAAGCAAACTCGCGCCAGAGACACAACGTAGTCGTCGGCAATGCTTAGAGACTGTCTGAAAAATGGAGCGCAGCTGTGTCGAAGACCTGCCGCAGTACGTGAATTGTTTAGAATCACTGGAATACCCAAGCGCTGCGGTCATAAGGAATTGGCCTTTGTTCCACCCGAAACTGATGAGGTGCGCCGGGAGCGGCGACTTGCGCTCTGACGGTCTTTCGCGCTTTGCAGATCGCTTTCCATGGGCAAAACTCGCGCATTCAGCAATGACATCAAACCTACACGATCCATCGGACGCGGCGGACTCGGAGCCGTTGCACTCTTCCCCGCGCGGTTTCTGGAGTTTGTTCCTGACACAATTTCAGGGTGCGTTCAGCGATAACATTTATCGGACGCTGGCGATGTTCCTGATCATCGGCATGGCGCTGCCGCCCTTTGCGGGCGATTCGCGGGAACTGCGCATGGCGGCCGTGGGCGCGTTGTTTGCCTTGCCGTTTATCCTCTTCTCAATGGCCGGCGGATATCTCGCCGACCGTTACAGCAAACGCACGATTACGATCGGAGTGAAGGTGTTTGAAATCGGCGTGATGCTGCTGGCCTTGGCGGGATTGGTCCGGCAGCAATGGATTTTCCTGCTCGCCTGCGTGTTCCTCATGGGAATGCACAGTGCATTCTTTGGGCCGTCGAAATACGGACTGCTGCCGGAATTGCTTGCGGAAAAAAAGCTGTCATGGGGGAACGGCGTGATTGAACTGGGCACGTTCCTGGCGATCATATTTGGAACAATCGGCGGCGGTTGGCTTTTCGAAACCTTCAAGGGCGCGCAATGGTGGGCGGGCATCGTGTTGATCGGGTTGGCGATTTTCGGTTTATTTACCAGTTTCGCGATCACCAGCGTTCCCGCGGCCAATCCCGGGAAAAAGTTCCAGGTAAATTTCATGGCGGACTTGTGGGGGCAGATGGCCTTGATCCGCAAAGATCGGGTGTTGAATCTCGCCGTTCTGGGCAACACGTATTTCTTTTTCCTGGGCGCGTTGATCCAGCAATACACGATATACGCCTACGGCAAAGATTTGCTGCATCTGAATGAAGGGCAGATCACAGCCTGGCTGATGCCGGCCATGGCGGCGGGCATCGGCGTAGGCAGTTACGCGGCGGGTCATTTGTCCGGAAAGAAAATCGAATACGGCCTGGTGCCGCTCGGGTCCATTGGAATGACCGTCTTCGGCTTGTTCCTGGCGATGCCGGGTCACCCGCTGAAACAAGTCATTCTCGGACTGGCGCTCTACGGATTTTTCGCGGGTTTCTTCATCGTCCCGATTGCGGCGTTGATTCAACATCGTCCCGCCCGAGGCGAAAAAGGCGCGGTGATTGCGGCCAGCAATCTGTTGTCCTTCGTGGGCATTTTTCTGGCGGCGGGCGTTTTCTTTTTGCTGGGCGGCCTGCTGCATATGAACGCGCGCCAGGTCTTCATGGTGACGACGGCGATGACGTTTGTGGGAACGCTCTACGCCTTGTGGCTGATGCCCGACGCGTTTCTGCGTTTCCTCCTGTGGATCCTCACGCACACGATTTATCGGATTCGCGTTTTGGGACGGGACAACATTCCCTCCAAAGGCGGCGCGCTCTTTGTCTGCAATCACGTTTCGTTCGTCGATGCCGTGCTGCTGCTCGGTTCCACCGACCGGCGCGTGCGGTTCATGATGCTCAAGTCGCAATACGAATTACCGCACCTGAAACCCTTCGCGCGCATTCTCGGCGTGATCCCGATTTCGTCGGAACAACGACCGCGCGAGATGATTCAGTCGCTGCAAACCGCCAGCGAGGCCATTCGCGCCGGCGATGTCGTCTGCATTTTTGCTGAAGGCCAGATCACGCGCATTGGTCATCTGCTGCCTTTTCGGCGCGGGTTTGAACGGATCATGAAGGATGTAAATGCGCCGATCATTCCCGTTGCCATGGACGGCGTCTGGGGCAGCATCTTCAGCTTTGAAAAAGGGCGGTTCCTCTGGAAGTTGCCGCGCCGCTTGCCGTATCCAGTGACGATCAATTACGGTCCGCCTTTGCCCTCCACGGCGACGCCCTTCGAAGTGCGATCGGAGGTGCAGGAACTCCTGGTCGAAGCGTGGCAACAGCGCAAAACCCGGATGCGATCATTGCCGATTGCCTTTGTCCGCACGGCGCGACGGCATCCATTCCGCTTTGCGATGGCTGATGCGCAGAACATCAGTGTGAATTTCAATGCTGCCTTGGTCCGAGCCGTTTTCCTCGCGCGCCGATTGCGTGAAATCTGGGCCGGCCAAAAGATGATCGGCATTTTGTTGCCGCCGTCCGTGCCGGGCGCGCTGGTGAATTACGCCGCGCTGCTGCTGGGTAAAGTGCCGGTGAACCTGAATTACACCGTCTCCGAAGAGACGCTTGGCTCGTGCATTCGCCAGTGTGAAATCAAGACGGTGATCACGTCGAAGGTGTTTCTCGACAAGCTGAAACTCAAAGTGCCTTGCACGACCATTCTGCTGGAAGAGGCGGCGGCGACTCCGCGTTGGGGCGAGAAAGTCATGGCCTTTTTGGCGGCGTGGATAATGCCCGACCGTTGGATTCAGCAAGTCCTTGGCGCGGAAAAGCAATCCGCGGTGGACGATCTGGCGACGGTGATTTTTTCCAGCGGCAGCACAGGCGATCCCAAAGGCGTGATGCTCAGCCATTACAATCTGGGTTCCAATGTCGAGCAGTTGGAGCAGGTCTTTGGTTTGAACCGCCATGATCATCTGCTCGGCATCCTGCCATTTTTCCATTCGTTTGGATTCATGGGCACGCTCGCGTTGCCGGCGATGCTTGGCGTTGGCGTGGTTTACCATCCCAATCCGCTGGATGCGAAATCGATCGGGCCGTTGGTGCGCGATTACAAGGTGACCTTTCTGCTGGCCACGCCGACGTTCCTGCAACTTTACCTTCGCGGTTGCGCGGCGGAAGATTTTGGCAGCGTTCGCGTGGTGATGACTGGCGCGGAGAAATTGCCCGATCGCCTGGCGGCGGCCTTTGAAGAGCATTTCGGCATTCGACCATTGGAAGGCTACGGCTGCACCGAGTGCGCTCCCGCCGTGGCGGTGAACACACCGGATTTTCGCGCGGCTGGATTTCGGCAGGTGGGTGGCAAGCGCGGAAAAATTGGTCATCCGCTGCCGGGTGTTTCGGTGCGGATTGTCGATCCGCAAACGCTCGCGCCCATGCCGCTGGGCCAACCGGGCCTGATGCTGGTGCACGGCCCGAATGTTATGCAGGGTTATCTGGGCCGACCGGACAAGACGGCGGAAGTGCTTCACGATGGCTGGTACACGACCGGTGACATTGCGGCCGTGGACGAAGATGGTTTCCTGCAAATCACGGATCGCTTGAGTCGCTTCAGCAAGATCGGCGGCGAGATGGTGCCGCATATCAAGGTCGAAGAACGCTTGCACGAGCTCGCGGAAGCCACCGAGCAAACATTTGTGGTCGCCGGCGTGCCCGATGAAAAGAAAGGCGAACGGCTGATCGTGCTGCACAAATTGCGGGCGGAACAGTTGCAGTCCTGCCTGGAGAAACTCGCGCAAACCGATCTGCCGAATCTCTGGAAACCACGGGCGGATCAGTTTTTCCACGTGGACGCCTTTCCATATCTCGGCACGGGCAAGCTGGATTTGCGGCGCATCAAAGAGCTCGCAGCGCAACGGGCGAATCCGGCGGAAGCCGTTTCAGCGTAAAGACAGCTCGACGCAGGGACACGGATGGAAATGTTTTGGACAGTGGCGTGTTCTTTCCAGTTGAGCAACGTTTCAAAGCGGCAGAAATTCCGGGTGGATGATGCCGTGGTTCGTCCACTTCAGAATGGCGACACTGCGTTCCAGTTTGAACCGCTGCTTGCCGGCGTAACCGGGATTGAAGAAAAGAATGCCACCCAAGGTTTCGCAGAACGGCTTGTGCGTGTGGCCGAAGACCACGACGTCCGGTCGCGCTTGTTGAATTCGCTGTTGCAGCGCAGGGCCGAGTTCGCGCGGGTCCACGATGTGATGCACCAGAAACCGGCGTCCGCCCAGTTCGATCACTTCAGTTTCCTTGAGCGAGAGACCTTGATCGGTGTTGCCGATGACCGCCGTGACGGGCGCAATCTGCTCCAGTTCAAATGTGATCCAAGGCGTGCCCACGTCGCCGGCGTGCAGGATGTGATCGACGCCTTTGAACAGCTCGGGAATCTTCGGATCGAGATAATCGTGGGTGTCGGAAATGATGCCGATCTTCATGGCAGAATAAAACGTGAAGAGTTAACCGTGATCTGCATGAAAACCGTGCCTGCGGCCGGCCGTCACGCCTTGGCCTCTTCCGGCGTTTCTTCGCCGTCCGAGTCTTCGTTGGCAGCGGGCTCCTTTTTTTCCAATGCCGATTCCGCCGCTTCGGAATATTTCATTGCGCCCACGAACAGGCTGGAAAACAAACCGCCGCTCAACATCGTGTTCCGAAAAAACTGCCACGTTTCCGGCCAGCCATTCGTGCCTTTGGTCAGAGCCGTGAGCCAGCCCATCAAGGTTTTGGTGTATTCCGGGCTATGGAATGGGTTGAAGAACCACGCGGCCGTGTTCGTGATAAAATAAAACAGCAGGGCGCCGAGCAATCCACCGCCGAGCAGGGCCGCGAAGGAGTGCTTTGGCTTGAAACATTTTCCCAGCAGAATGATCGCAACATAGGCGACGTAGTTGAAGCACTGATACATCACGGTCGTTCGATCCCAGACATCCCAGCCGCGCAACTGGTAAAAGATATTCAGCCCAAGGTCGGTGATCAGCATCGCGCAGAGCGGCAGCCACCAGGCTGTTCGTCGGGCCAGGTACACGCCGCCGCAAAACATCAGCGCGTAGGCGGCGCTGAAGTTTCCAAACTCCTGCGAAAGCATCCCGGGCAGCCGCGAAAGGGCAAATACCAAGATGAACAATAACAGTGATAAAGCGTTTCGCTTCACGAGCCGCAAGCATACGAAGGATTCGAGCCTGTTTCAAATCGGGAAATTGCTCCAACCGGCGACGGGGTGCATCCTGACACTGCCCCCGGTTCCCATTGCAGGAGGAGCGCGGCGTTTACGCCGCTTCAACGTGTGCAAACCCGCAGGGCAATGATTCACACAATGAGAATGCACATTGAAGCGACCTGAAGGTCGCGCTCCGGGGGCAGTGTCAGGATGCACCCCCCGCAACGGCAGCCGGAGCGGAGAGTGATTCGGCAATTCGTGTTGTTCGAGTATGTGGCCG
>JBQCEJ010000525.1:0-22788 GCA_051960355.1 Verrucomicrobiota bacterium
TGATCTGTCAACCGTTTCTATACGGACCCCATTGTGCGGAATCACACGGCTGGTTTATGTGACAGAGTTGAGCAGCATTCCAGGAACAGAGACAATGAAAACTAGAGTGATACTGGTCGGCGCGATATTGACTTTGGCGCTTGCGGGTTGCGCCTCCAATCAAGGCGGCACCGGGACCGTCACCAACGTTCGCTATGGCTCGGATCGACAGATGGGAACCGGGATGGAAAGAAACACGTTTGATCCGTCGGTGATGAGTCCACCGCGCGAGTGGTGGCCTGAAATACCTTAGCTGCCTTTCGCCGACGAAGCCTCCGGCTTTTCCACCCAGCCACGCCGCTGCAGGTAATCAGCCAGCAGCCAGCAGATGACCGCCCAGACCGCACCGGCAGTCCAGCCCGCCAGCACATCCGTCGGATAATGCACTCCCAGGTAAACGCGACTGACACCCACCAGGAAGGACACGAAAATTCCGGCGCCAAGAATGTAGAGCTTGAGCTTCATCGGTTGCACCAATCGCGCGAGCAACGCGCACAACGTCAGATACACGACCGCCGAGAGCAACGAATGGCCACTGGGAAAACTTGCCGAACTCACCCGCACGAGCGGCGGCACCAACTCCGGGCGGGGCCGTTCATAAATTCTCTTGAGCCAAACGTTGAGGAACAACCCGCCGCCGAGCGCGCCGAGGATCAATCCCAAGGCATGATATTGCCGGCGCACGATGACGAAGCCGGCCACCAATCCCAGCACCAGCAAAAGCACCGTCGCACTGCCCAGCGCGGTGATATCGCGCACCGCCGATTCCAGCCACTTGGGCCCGATTGGCTCGGCGGGATTGGAGGGATTGCGAAATACCCGGATCGCCCATTCGTCCAGACCGCGGGTCTCGCCTTCGGTCATTTCATGGGCCAATGCGAGAAACGCCCACAGACCAAGGACCACGAGGAGCATCAACAGCAGCAAGAGCAGATCCTGCCGGCGCAGCCAGCGGTAGCTTTGCTTCAAGGGCTTGGGCCAGCTCATGCTTGCTTAACTTGGGCGCAAGGGGTCGGCATTCGAAGTCGTCTCAGCTGATTATGTCCGAGGTCACCTCAGCGGCTCTCCACCTTGCGGCGATCGAAGACAAACTGATGATCGAAAACGCCGCCCTTTTCACGTTCATAGAAGAGACGCAGCGCCACCGTTCCGGTTTTCCACTTCCAGACGGGAACCTTCTGCACCCGAAAACTCGGCTCGTAATCAAAGGGCGCATAAAAACCGAACCGCCGATAATAGAACGGATCGTATCCGTATCCGTAGCGCCAAGGATATCCACCGTACGGATACCCATAGCCGTAACCGTAGCCATATCCCATTCCCATGCCGAAAGCCGGATTCGGGTAAGCGACTGGAATTTCCGGCGGCAGAAACAGCGAGATAAAGCTGCGCGGAGCGATGGCTGCATTGCCGACCTGCAAGGAACGGCTCTGGCCCTCGGGATCGACCACATAACTCCGATTGGCCAGAAACCGAATCATGCCGTCGGTCGGATTGCGAATACCGACCACCAGCCGATGGTCCCGTTCGGAAAACCGATATTCCAGCGGGTCATAATCCACGGTGGAAACCGTGTCGGCAGGAACGGGCTGGGCGAAGCGATCTGGCTCCACGACATAATAACGGTAATGCGCACAGCCGCTCACAGCGATGAGCAGTGCCGCCAGCCAAAGCCGGGCGATGTTTTGCATAGATAACCTCTTGTTGTCCGAACGCGATACGATCCGTTCTCGAGCCGTCGTCCTCAATGGGGCAATCTCCGCAGGTAAGTCAATCGGCTGCCAGTCGGGGCTGCGCACATTGCAGTGCGGTGCGGTTCAAGCCTCCAGGCGCGCGGCAATCCGCCCGGTCCAGACGGACGCCAATTGCGTGAGCATCACGGAAAGGAAAAACAGAAAGAAACCGCCCTTCACCTGAATGCTCGCCAGCCCGCCGGATTTCACGGTCAGAACCAGAATCGCGACGACGAATACATCCAGCATGGACCACTTGCCCATGCTCGACACGAATTTGAAGAACGCGCTCGCCTGATCGACACTCAACCCCGGATAGAGCCAGAGCGCGAGCAGCGCATTGATTTTCACCAACGGAAAACAGACCGTGAACACGAATAGAATCAAAAACAGAAACAGTTCGCTCCCCTTCCACAGAACGATCAACCCTTGATAAACGGAGATTTGATTTTCAAACAACCACAGTTTGGTGACGGCGGTGAACGGCAGAAAGATGCCGGTCACAAACAAAACCAGGGCGGCCAGCAATCCCAGCACGATCGTCCACCCGGCTCGTCGATGCATGGCTATCAAGGGAGCATGTTGTGTCATGAGTTCGACGAGAGAATAGCGGGACTCCGTGCCGCGGACAAACAGTTCTGACTGTGTGTGGAGACGGAGACGGAAGTTCGCAGAGGATATGCGGAGTAAATTGAGTGGACTTACGTCCGCTGCTAAAGGTTAAACAATCCTTCCACCTTCGCCTTCACCGCAGCATCCATTTTGATCAACGGCGGCCAGGGGCGTTTGAACCCTTCTCCAGACATTTTCTTTGTCGCGTCAATCCCGAGTTTGCTGCCGCTGGCGATTTCGCTCGTCGCATGATCGAGCACGTCGGACGGGCCTTTGGTGAAAATGCTGTCGCGTTGCGGGTCGGTGTTGGCGCAGAGCCGGAACAGCACTTCGCTGGTGTTGTGCACGTCCACATCGTCGTCCACCACCACGATGTATTTGGTGAACATCATCTGGCCCATGCCCCAGAGGCCGTGCATGATTTTGTAAGCCTGCATCGGGTACGTCTTCTTGATGCTCACAAAAACCAGGTTGTGAAAAACACCTTCCGCTGGCAGCGCGATGTCCACAATCTCCGGGAAGTTCATCTTGAAAATTGGCAGGAACAATTTCACCGAGGCCGCGCCGATATAAAAATCTTCCATCGGCGGAATACCCACAATCGTCGCCGGATAAACCGCGTCTTTGCGACGCGTAATCGCGGTCACATGGAAAACCGGATACGGCTCCGGCAAGGTGTAGTAACCGGTGTGATCCCCAAATGGACCTTCCTCGCGCAAGGGCTCGGTCGGGTCCACATAACCTTCGATGACAAAATCCGCGTTGGCCGGCACTTGCAAATCGTTGGTCTCGCATTTGACCAGTTCCACGGATTTTTTGCGAAGATAACCCGCCAGGAGAAATTCATCCAAGCCATCGGGCAAGGGCGCGGTGGCCGCAAATGGGAACATCGGATCGCCGCCCAGGAAAATACTCACCGGCATGCGCTGGCCGGTTTCGTAATAACGTCGTCCGTGCCGCGCGCCGACTTTCTGGAGCTGCCAGTGCATGCCAGTGGTGCGGTCGTCGTAAATCTGAATGCGATACATCCCGACATTGCGTTCGCCTGTATCGGGATCCTGCGTCACGACGCACGGGAGCGTGATGAAGCGTCCGCCATCGAGCGGCCAGCATTTCAAAATGGGCAAACCAAGCAGCGTTGGTGGCGACGCGGCTTCAGGTTTCAACTTGGAAGCTTCAATCGAGGGAGCGGCCGGCCATTTCATACCCTGCTTGAAACTTGAATCTTGAAACTTATGGACCACTTCCTTGCAAGGGCCATCCTTCACCAGTTTGGGTTTGGCATGACGCAGATCGAGCGCGGTGGACAGCAATTTCATCGTCTCGCGCATCGAGGTGGGCGGTTTGGCTTTCATGAGCGAGCCAAGTTCCCGCGCCACCTCGTCGACGCTCTCCGCGCCCATGCTCATGGCCATGCGTTTGGAGGAACCCAGCGTATTGATGGCAAGCGGAAACGGGCTGACCTGCCCGTTCACGGTCGGTTGTTCGATCAGCAAAGCTTTGCCACCACCAGGCCGCTTCATTTCACGATCCGCCAGTTCGGTAATTTCCAATTCGGTGGCCACCGGTTGGGCAATGCGTTTTAACTCGCCCGTTTTGTCGAGGTGGTTCACCCAAGCGCGAAAGGAATCAAAAGCCATGCGCAGAAGCTAACAAAACCAGGTGCCCTTGCAAATTATGGATCGAAGACGGCGGTTGTCTGAAGGTGATTTCCCTATTTCTTCAAAACCTTGCGTCCGTGGTGGCCTTCGCGTGAGGCTCTTCTGCGTTGCCGCTTTTCACGCTGCGGCACTCACCGCATTCAATTTCGGATTGCGAAACTTGGTCTCACTCATCCGCCGTTCACTCTCGGCTTTTTCCGAGCACGCGTGATTCCCACGCATTGACGCGTGTGGATTGCGCGCAGCCGATTTCCCCGTCCCGCAAAACACTATATTTCAATGGAAAACAGCCGTGGCACCGACATTGCTAAAGAGGAATGCAGATACGGTTGACAGTCCAAGCGAAATCCCTAGAGTTCGCGAACTGTTTACCAAAACAACAACCAAATCAGTCAAACCTATGAAACGTATCAATAAAACAATCCGGGCGTTCACCCTCATCGAACTGCTCGTCGTGATCGCGATTATCGCGATTCTGGCCGCCATGCTCCTCCCCGCGCTGGCCAAAGCCAAAGCCAAAGCCCAACGCATCAGCTGCGTCAACAATTTGAAGCAGATCGGCCTCGCCTTCCGCGTGTGGTCCGGTGACAACGGTGATCGCTATCCGATGGCGGTAGCCGTGGGCGACGGGGGTTCGAGGGAGTATGTCTCACATAATGCGAGTGGAGCTGTCGGCTCCGCGCCCTCTGGCTACGCGCCTTGGCGCTCCTATGTAGTCATGTCCAATGAGCTGAGCACGCCCAAAGTGCTGGCCTGCCCTTCGGACACCATCAGTGGTCACACACAAATCAGCACCTTCGCTACGAACACCTTCAATCCGGGAAATTTCAGCTACTTTTTGAATGGCGACGCAACTGATGCGGATCCCCAAGCTATTCTCACGGGTGACAACAATATTGGAACCCAAAACGCTAATGGCAACAGCGCTGGCGCACCGGCAAACAGCCGTTTCACCGTGGCAAAGATCCTTACAACAACAGCCATGGGAAGCACATCAGGCAGCGGCTGGGCTTGGACAGAAACCGATACCCACCAGAAAGCGGGCAATCTCGGTTTGGCCGATGGCAGCGCTCAGCAGGTTTCGGTCAGCGGCCTGAAAACCACTCTCCAGAGCGGCACCAATGGAGCCGTGCAATACCCGGTATTCAATTTCTTCCCCTAAGCTGATTTAGCTTTCACAAAAAGGCGCCCGCAAGGGCGCCTTTCTTTTTGTACTCCAGCCAGCTCAAACCATCGCCAGCGCAGCCGTCCGCCGTATCGTTTCCTCCAGCGATGTGGCCGCCCTGAACCCGACCGCCGCCGCAATTTTCTCCACACAAGGCTTCCGGCGCAGCATGTCTTCAAAACCCGGACCATACGCGGTCGAATACGGGATCAGCTCAATCCGCGAGCCGGAGCCGAGCACTTGAACCACCCGTTCAGCTAATTGTCGTATCGTCACTTCTTCCGTGCTGCCCACATTGAAAACCTCGCCGTAGGCCAATGGCTGATTCTGCAAACGAATCAACGCCTCCACAACATCGCTGACGTAACAGAAGCAACGCGTTTGCGCGCCATCGCCGAACACCTTCAGCGGCTCGCCCCGCTTGGCCGCTTCGATGAAACGCGGCAGAACCATTCCGTAACGGCCCGTCTGACGCGGACCCACCGTGTTGAACAGTCTGACCACGACCACTGGAAGCCGCTGTTCGCGCGCATACGCCAGCGCGAGGAATTCATCCATCAGCTTTGAGCACGCATAACTCCAGCGGGCGCAATTCGGCGGACCGATCAGCAGATCGTCGGTTTCGCGGAACTCGCTTTTGAGGCTGCGTCCGTACACTTCCGAGGTGGAAGTCAGCAGCACGGGCGTGGGATGATCGGCCAGGGTTTTGAACAGCAC
This sequence comes from Verrucomicrobiota bacterium, assembly GCA_051960355.1. GTDB lineage: Bacteria > Verrucomicrobiota > Verrucomicrobiia > Limisphaerales > DASXHY01 > DASXHY01. The sequence continues at coordinate 5,928 of JBQCEJ010000525.1, forward strand.
TTCCGTTTCGCGAAGATTCGTTTCCAGCGTGGCGACGGCGGAATTCACCACCAGTTCCACTCCCACCGCGGCCGCGAGATGGTAAATCGCCGAGGCGTTCGCCACCAGTTTCGGGAGCTCCGCGCAACGCGAGATCCGACTGGGCACAACACGCAGCTTCGGATGCTTGGCCACCGCTTGAAGATTGGCCAGGCTGCCCGTCGAAAGATCGTCGATCACCACCACCGACGCTCCCTCCGCGAGCAAGCGTTCCACGAGGTGCGATCCGATGAAACCCGCGCCGCCGGTGACCAGGACGTGTTGGGCGTTGTTCATTTCAGTGCATCGGCAATGGCCTGGGCCATCTTCTGGCGAAAGTCCGGATTGGCAATGTTTTCCGCTTCGTGTGGATTGGACAGAAAACCGCCTTCGATCAAAACCGCCGGCCGCTTTTGTCCGCGCCGCACTCCCAGAAAGCGCGCGCGCCGGACACCGCGATCGGCAAAACCGCACTTCAACAAAGCACGATGCAGCAGCAAACCGTATTGAAGATTTTCCGCATCAAACGCGTTATTGGGAAACGTCAGCGTGGTGTTGTCTTCGAACTCGCGAACCAGCGTGGAACGCATGCCGGTGGGCGTCAGGCAAAAGGTTTCCAGTCCGGACTGCTCACGACTGGGCGCCGCGGAATTGAAGTGCAGGCTGATGAACAGATCCGCCTGATGCTCCTCGGCGAAGGCGACTCGGTTTGACAGCGAAATATCCGTGTCATTCGTTCGAGTCAGGAAAACCTGCCAGCCATTTGCCACCAGCAGCGGTTCCAGCCGCAGCGCCCAATCGAGCGTAAGCTCCTTTTCCTTGACGCCCTCGATGCTCGTGGTGCCGCCGTTGGCGCCGCCGTGGCCGGCATCGATTACAATGACGCGATTCGTCCGGGTGGTGACCGCGAATTCGCGCAGCAAAGGTTTGATGTTTTTGTTTAGATCCAGCACATGGACAAACGGTTGATCCTCGATCAACTGCGGTTCGAATCCGAGTCGCAATTCGGTTCCGTTCCAATGCGCCAATGTGCTGTGCGGTTGCACGATCAATTCACCGTTAGTGGTGTTCAAAGCGAAAGCGCGGGGGGAAGCGGGTTCTACCGGATGCCATTGGCCAAGATTGTTATCCCGGCTCCAACGGTTCAGCAAAACCCAAGTATCTGAATTGAAAGGGAGCCGCACCGAAGGAACATTCAGCGCCGTCGCGGCGGCGGCAACCTGTGGGCCTTCTGAAACATGTTCAATCTCGACGGCATCATTCGCCGGGGTCTCGCGCCAGTCGGGCGCCCGCTCAAGCAGACCGGTCGAACACCCACCGGCGACGAGCAGCAGGCCAAGCAGAAATGAATGCGACTTCAACACCGGTTCATTCTGCGCAAGGACTCCAGTGACTCAAGCCGTTTTCGCCAACGCCGGAAAATTCCCGGGCCGCAGAGCATCGCTCTGCGAAATCCCCTAAGATCAACACGCCGAGCGATGGGTGCGCGCTCCATCGAAAGCTCCGTCGAAGGCGCTTGTTCGCGTTCCCCTGCTTGCCCATACTGCGGGCGAATCGACTTTTGCCTTTGAAAATACTCGTCGCCATTACCGGAGCCAGCGGCTCGCTCTATGCCCAGCGCCTGCTCGACAACCTTGATCCGCGCCAGCATGAAATCCATGTCGTGCTCAGCAATTACGCGCAGCAGGTGATCGCGACGGAACTGCCCGAAGGGCTTCGGCTGCCGCCCGGCATGACCGCGCACAATCTCAAAAGCATGAACGCACCGTTTGCCAGCGGCTCCAATCCGCCCGACGCAATGGTCGTGATTCCCTGCACGATGGGCACGATGGGCCGCATCGCGCATGGTTACAGCGAAGATGTTTTGCTGCGCGCAGCCGACGTGGTGTTGAAGGAAAAAAGAAAACTGATTCTGGTTCCGCGCGAAACGCCGTTAAGCCTGATTCATGTGAAGAACATGGAACTGCTGCTGCTCGCCGGCGCGACCATTCTCCCGGCCAATCCGAGTTTCTATGCCGGCGCGAAGACGATTCTGGAACTGGTGGACACCGTTGTCGCCCGCGTGCTGGATCACATCGGCGTGCCGAATCGGCTGGCGCCGCGGTGGACGGAGGAGCGGGAGTGAAATGAGAAACGCTGAATGGGGCGAGAGGCGCATTGCAGCTTTTGACCTGCGAGCTGCGGATCGATTATCCCTGCATGGAACGGAGGAGAAAGTGAAATGAAGAAAGGGAAACAACGAACGTCGAACGCTGAATATCGAACGCTGAATGCGGCGAGCGATGAGCCTTATGCGTTACGAGAAACACCTGGTCGCAAATACGATTTGGAAGAGCGACTGCTGGTGTTCGCTTCAGCAGTAATCGATTTATCGGAAAAACTGCCTGCCACACGTGCGGGCAATCACGTAGCCGGCCAGATACTGCGTTCCGGCACCTCGCCGTTTCCCAACCATGGTGAGGCCGAATCAGCCGAGTCACGGGAAGATTTTTATTCACAAACTAAAATCTGTCTCAAAGAACTTCGGGAAACTCGCCGTTGGGCGCGCCTCGTTCATCAAAAAGTCTGGGCACCAAACGATTCCCCACTGCCTTTCGTTTTAAGCGAGTCCGACGAACTAATTCGCATTTTCATGTCCAGCGTCAAAACCACACAACAGAACGCATTGCATCAGAAGCACAAAGACTCCGTGCGGGTCACTTACTCCAGCGGCAAACCTGGCTGACATTCGATGTTCAGCGTTCCACGTTCATTGTTCGATGTTTTTCCAACTTAAAAAATGGCTCTCGTTCGTGCGTTTCTCGCACACGATTTTCGCCCTGCCTTTCGCCCTCGCGGCCATGATGGTTGCCGCGCGGGATAATCGCGGCTGGCCGGGTTGGCGCACGTTTGCGCTCATCCTGGCCGCGATGGTCTGCGCGCGCACCTGCGCGATGGCGTTCAACCGAATCGTGGATCGGAAATTCGACGCACTCAATCCACGCACGGCCAAACGGCATCTGCCCTCCGGCCAGATCGGGCTCGGCAGCGCGATTGGCTTGTGCGCCCTTTCCGCGACAGGCCTCATCGTTGCCAGCTTCTTTCTCAATCAGCTGTGCTTTTACCTTTCGCCTCTGGCGTTGATCGTGATCTGTTTTTACTCGCTCACCAAACGGTTCACCGACTACACGCACGTGTTTCTTGGAATCGCTCTGGCATTGGCGCCGATCGGGGCGTGGCTGGCTGTCAAAGGCTCAAACATCTCCACGCTCGAATCGGTGCAAATGCTGATCCTCTCCGCATCGGTCATCCTGTGGCTGGTCGGGTTCGATATCATTTACGCGTTGCAGGACTATGAATTCGACAAATCGCATGGGCTGCACTCGCTGGTGGTCGCGTGGGGACCACATAATGCGCTGAAAGCCGCTTTCCTCGCTCACATGATCATGTGCGGGCTGCTGTTTGGCTTTGGCCTGCTGTGTCGATTCCGCATCGCGTATCTGATCGGCTGGATGATCATTGCCGGTTGTCTGGTCCTGGAACATTTCGTGGCCCAACGTCGGAGCATGAACTGGATCAATGTCGCGTTCTTCCGGTTGAACGCCGTCGTGAGTGCGGTTTTCTTTTTCGTCGTGGCGGCGGAAATCATCTTTCAAGGCGGCTTTCGACTGCGCTGATTTGCGACTCGAACGGCCGCTAGATTTGCGTTGGCGGTTCAAAGCTGCTTAACTTGGCGGGTAATGCATTTCTTCGTCCAACGCAGCGAATTGCGCGATCTTTACGACAAGGTCGCCGCCGGTGAACGGATTTCCGAAGCCGACGCGCTTCGCCTTTTTGAAAGCAAAGACTTGAACGCCATCGGCGCCATTGCCGATCTTGCGCGGCAAAGAAAGGTTGGCCCGCGCGCCAGTTACATCGTCAATCGCTACATCAATTATTCCAATTACTGCATTCTCTCCTGCCAGTTCTGCTCGTTCGCCCGGAAGAAACGCGACAAGGATGGCTTTGAGTTGACGACGGAACAAATGGTGGAGAAAGCGCGCGAAGCCTTGAAGCTGGGAATCACGGAACTGCACATCGTCGGCGGACTGCATCCTTCACTGCCGTTCAGTTATTACACCGACATGCTCAAGGCGTTGAAAGCGCTCGATCCAAGACTGCAACTCAAATGCTTCACCGCCATCGAAGTGCTGCACCTGGCCTGGCTCGCCAAGAAGTCGGTCGAGCAAACGTTGCGCGAACTGAAAGATGCCGGGCTGGTTTCCCTCACCGGCGGCGGCGCGGAAATTTTTCGCAAGGAAGTCCGCTCAGCAATCGCCAAGGGCAAGGAATCGGCCGAGGAATACTTGGACGTCCATCGCACCTGGCACCGGCTCGGCCAGCGCAGCACCTGCACGATGTTGTTCGGCCATGTGGAATCGCTGGCCGATCGCGTGGATCACTTGCGGCAGTTGCGGGCGTTGCAGGACGAGACGCGCGGGTTTGTTGGTTTCGTGCCCCTGCCCTATCAAGCGCAGGACAACAACATTCCAGTCGAGCATCCGCCGACTGGTTTTGATACGCTCCGCACGATTGCGGTGAGTCGCATTTACCTCGATAACTTCGATCATATCACCGCGTATTGGGTCGGTATGGGAATGAAGCTGGCGCAGGTCGCCCTGAGCTACGGTGCGGACGATCTGCACGGCACGATCATCGAGGAGCACATTTTCCACATGGCCGGCGCGACGTCGCCGCAGTTGCAGACCGAATCGGACATGATCAAAGCCATTCGCGAAACCGGCCGCACTCCGGTGCAGCGGGACACATTTTACGAACCGATCAGAATCTTGTCCGACGATCACCGCCCGTCCACTGAAACTCTGGAAGCTTCACCGAGTTAGGCGGCTTCAAGTCATCGTCCTCGCCGAGGTAAGGACGCGAAACGTGCTTGCGACGGCTGTCTGGTTGAGGATGCTGTGAGCATCTGAATTCTCGCGAACAACCAACGCCATCAAAACGCGGCCGGGCCGTTCTCCTGCTGCTCGCAGCGATAGCCCTTGTCTGGTGGGCGCTCGGGCGTTTGGAAGGTGGTGCTTCGTTCCTGACGGTTGAAGCGCCAGATCACGCGGTGGTCGGACAGTCATTTCCTTTGCGGATTGCGATCAACCGTCTCAGCGAGCCTTCCCACCTATGCGTCGATCTTCATTGGGCTACCGGGCACGACACTCCCCAAGGCCTGCTCGCCTTTGGTGGAATCCGTAGGGTGCAAAAGGAAGGTGACGTATTCAATTTTGCAATCACGGTTCCTCCCACCAACGGGCTTCGGTTTGTCACCGCGATTATTTACTTCAGCCCGACCGGCGATTGGAAGGATCGAACCTTTGCGGGCCAGACGGACCTGATCCCAGTGAGCGCAGGCGGCGAAGCAACGAATCTGACGCCAGTCACGGTCCATGTGGTCGATCCGATGACGCCTCCAGCCGCACCTGAAGACTCCAGTCTTCGGCGCGTCACGGCGCTCGTCTGGTTCGCTGTCATGCTATTGGCGTTCTGGGCGTCTTACTCGCGTTTACGCTGCGGCAGCGAAAATCTCTCCGAAGGGCGATGGTGGCTGGTTTTGAGCGCTGGCTCCGCCTTGGCTTTCGGCTGGGAATGGTTCGGGCTGGAAACTCATTTAGGCGTTCCCGTCCGGGCCTGGGCGCATGCCAACGACGTTTATTATCTGCGCAGCTGGGTTCAGAAAGGAACCATCAGCCTGGCGGTCGCGGCCACAATCGCGCTGTTGTTTTTTGCCTCACGTCAACGAAGCGCTTTCCGGCGGCCGCTGATCTGGCTGGTGGTGGCGCTGGCGATTTCATTCATCAACCTGCTCTCGTTTCATTCGATCGATCACTATGCCGGATTATCCTGGGACGGCATCACGCTGATCGGCGCTTTGAAACTCGCGTGCGCGACAGCGACACTTCACAGCATGGCGCGCGGGATGCGCCAATTGCCCGCACGCCGCTGAGTGGATGGCGAGCATCGTGCCACTGCACAGCTCAGCTTTGCGTCCGTGCGCGTTTGCATTAAGCTTTCGCCCATGGCAGACGAACCATTGAAACTCCGCATGGCAACACCGGAATCGGCTGAGGAAATCGCGCGGCGATTGGAACGCGATCAGATCACCGAAAATCGTGGACGCGAATTCGATTTGGAACAATCCCTCGCGCCGTTCCGAGTCGGCTCCGTGAGTTATCTCAACGCCGTGCCGCTCACCCGCGGGTTGGAAGATCAGATCACGTTTGCCGTGCCCTCGAAGCTCGCCCAGATGTTGCAGCGCGATGAACTCGACGCCGCACTGGTCAGCGTGACGGAAGTTCTGTTCAACGACCGTTACGATGTTCTGGACGGCGCGGCCATTGCGTCATTGGGTGAAGTTCAAAGCGTTCTTCTGGCGCATCGCAAACCCATCGCTGAGGTCAAAGAAATCTTCTGCGACACGGCGTCGTTGACGAGTGTGAACCTGCTGCGGGTGCTCCTGGCCGAGCGCGGGCTCAAACCGGAATTCAAACCGCTGGCAAGTTACGACGTTTCCCAGTTGCCGGATTACGCGCTGTTGATTGGCGATCGCGCTTTGGACTTCGTGCTGGCACCACACGAGCATGAGGTTTTGGATCTCGGCGCGACGTGGCTGGAATTGACGAAGCTGCCGTTCGTGTATGCGGTCTGGGCGTTGCGCCGGGGTTTGAACAACGCCGAACTGCGTCGCCAATTGCGCGAGGCCAAAAATTTCGGCCTGGATACGCTCGACTCGATCATTCGCAATCGCGCGGAATACACGGAAGATTTCCGCCGCGATTACCTGAGCTGGCACATTCACTATCATCTCGGTGCGGATGAAAAACGCGGGTTGGCGAAGTTCATCGAACTGTTGCGCAAGCACGGCAACGCGCCGGTATTCGAACCGAAGTTTGTGAGTTGAAAGGATTGTCAGTTGCCAGTTGGCAGTTGCACGCACTTGAGAGTTCCACTTCTTCATCCAAGTCCGTCCCCCCGGGTTTTACCTTATACCAACGTTTGGCGAGTGGACGCAGGTTGCTGGATGAAACGAAAGTCGGACAAACCAACTCCAAAGCGCTCGGAGAAAGGCAGAGACGTTTCGCAGCTCAAAATCCCTCGGCGGCGCACGAATTGCGAGACCAGTCAAAGTCTTGAGTTGGGCAAGAAACAACCACCAGGCGATCGCGGCGCGTGTGAGCCGGAAACCGAAGTGCAAGGCAGCGAATAGAATTTCGCCAGTCTGTTCCGATGGGGCGTGCGTCTCGTTACCTCGTCTCCTACAGAAGCTGACGAGCGGCTAACCGACGTCGCCATTTCGCCAGAGACGACGACGATAATTGAGCTGATCTTTCGCGCCCCACGCGTATTTGTATTTCTCCTGCCCGCGCAAAAAGTCGAATTCCCCGGCGCCTTCGCGAATGCTCTGCTCGATCGTATGCCCCATCAGCACTGTGCCCGGACTGAGTTGCTTGAACTCGGGATCGAACCCGCCCAAATAGTAAAAAACGCGCCGCCCGGATCGAAAGCAATACAGCGCGGCAATTACCCGATCATCCAAACGCAAGCCGTACAAGCGCAGTGCGCCACAGCGAAGCTGCTGCTCCGCGGCTTCATGGTGAAAATTCTGAAGCATGCTTTCCGCCAGCACGCCGCTCTGGCCATGCTGATTCCAACGGCGTGAATGCAGACTGATAAACGCGTCGAACAACATTCCAAAACTTTCCTGCCTTGCCGTCTCCATCTGAACCTCGCCCGATTTTCCAATGCGACGCCGATAGTACTCCAGTTTTTCCAACATTCGCTTCGGAATGACCGTGGCCATGTCTGCCACGCGTTCAGGCAAATTCAGCACCGGGCAAACCGATTGGACGGTTTTTTCCTCAAGCCAGCCGATCGGCGATTCCACTTCGAGCAAGGCTGAACCGCTTCGAAGTTCTTGAAAATCGCACAACTCCCAAAGCTCCTGATTGCGTTGCAACCAGCCAAAAAATTCAGCGACCGCACGGCGCTCGAAACCGGGTTGCGCAAGAATATCGAGGTAATCTGAAATACCGCTTCCAGCCAGAACCAGTTCGCGACCGGCGCAATGCTCCGGCTTGAAGGTGAAGAAAATCGCGAGCGCGACCAGTTGCCCGTCCTGTCGCAGCGACAACGCCCGAAGCTGGTTGTTGCCAAAACATTTAACCCAGGGAATCAGCCAGCCCGGCGCTTGGAACGGTGTGGCTGACGGGCAGGATTTCCAGAGCGCCAGCCATTCGCCTGCCAAGCCTGCGAGTTCTGCTGCGCCGGTTCGTTCCTCGATCTGGATCGCGGCTCCTGTGTCACGCTGCAAAGCTGGTCTCCTGCGCGTCCACGGCTCTTTCCAGTTGAACCATTTCCCCGGCCAGCCGTTCATACAGCGCAAAGTAATTCTGAATGGTTCGCCTCATCGAAAAGCGTTCGCGGGCCGCCTGCCGGCAAATCTCGGGATCAATCGAGTCCACCGCGCGAATGGCTTCGGCCATTTCATCGGCGTTCTCAACGAGGAATCCCGTCCGACCGTGCTCCACGATTTCTGCCAACGCGCCGGACGCAAACGCGACGACCGGAGTGCCGCAGGCCAGCGCTTCCATGGTGACCAGCGAACTGGTTTCCGGCACGAGACTCGGGACGAGCAGACAACGCGCGGCGGAGAGCAGCCGACGTTTTCGGGTCATCCCAATCGGCCCGACAAAGCGGCGCGCGTCATCGAGGCGCGGTTCGATCTGATGGTGGAAATAACTTTGATGCGCGGGATAGCCAAAGACTTCGCCCGCCAGCAACATGGGAATTTCAGCGTGCTTGGCGGCATCCAGGGCTATGTGAAAACCTTTTTCCGGACAGATGCGCCCGAGCGCCATGGCGAATTCGCGCTTGGCGTGAGCTTGTGAAAACATTTCCTCCGGCACGCCATTTTCGACGATTGGGAACAGCGCAACGCCGGAGGGACACTCGCGCCGCTGGCTTTCAGAAACGCAGTGCAGATAGGTGTGTGGTCGTTCCAGTTGGAATGCCTGCGGCGGATACCATTGCGGCGGCAAGTGCAGCGTGGCCAGAACCGGCGCTCCCGTTGGCGGCAGATAATTGAAAAAATCCACGCCATGCATGTGAATGACATCAAAGCGCCAGCGCTTGAGGAGTTGTTGCAGCGCGGTGCGATAATTTTGGTAAACGGCCTGACGCACCGCATCGTTGACGGGGTCGGCGGGTTTCGGCATGGCCAGCAGAATGCCCTCGGTCGCCGAGCCTTCGCAGGCAATCACCACGGAATCGTGTTTGGCGCGCGTGAGTGCGGCATCGAGTTGAGTCAGCACCTGTTCCGCGCCGCCGACCGCATTCCGTCCGACCGGCGCAAACGGATAAGCCACGTTGAGAACGGTCAGATGCATAGGTCGCGAGTGAAGCGGGCGGAACCCGGGCCTTTCTCACGCGGCCCGTCGTCCAGGGTGGAAGAGCCTCGCAACCTTGCCAATGCGGCGTGGGCCAGCTTTCGCCAGCGTTCGCCGGTGATCCCCCAGTTGAACAGTTCGTAGTAAAGCCGGCCCTCATGCGGCGGCAGATCAAAGTCGTACTCGGGCGCGAGCCGGAATCGCTCCACGCCAATCGGGAAATATTGCAAAACCTCCTGCTGGGTTTTGAAGCAGTTGAAGAGGCGCCGTTTGAATTGACGCTCTTCTTCCGTCAGCACGAAGGTTTCGATCGGGAGTTTCGCGCGGGGAAGGAACTCACTGGTTGCCATTATCCCCGCACGATTAAAATAGCTGGTCAGTTCCACCACGACCGGTGCCACACCTTGTTCCTGGAGCAGAATGTTGCGAGCCACATGAACCGCAAACGCCGTTGAATCATGATCCGGATGACCGCCTTCGTACGCATGCGTGATCACGTATTTCGGCTGCAGTTCCAAAAATTTGTCCACCAAAGCTTCGGTCAAGGAAACCAGGTTCAACGACGCCTCCTGATCGGCAAACCCGAGATGATGCATCTGTGGCAGGCTGATTCCGGCGAGCGTCAAGGCCGCGATCGATTCACGCTGGCGCGCCGAGGCGTATTCTTCGGTGGTGAGATAACCGAACTTCCAGGCGTCACTGGAATTTCGCGGCGCGCCGTCGGTGGTGTAAACCAGTTGGGCGTGCGACCAGCGTCGCAATTGAGCGCCCGCGCCGATGACCTCATCATCGGGATGCGCCACCACAATCGACACTGAGGGGGACGCGTCCGCCGCAAACAAAACTCTGTGCCAGCCGTTATTCATAATTCAGCTCCCGCCGGATAAACCGCGCCGGACGTTCCCGTCAGTTCGCCGCGGCGACAGATGAAAACCTCCTGCTCCGGATGTTCCAGAATTTCAAAGCCCGCGCTGCGCAGCATCGCTTCGGTGCAAGCGCGGTTCGGAATCCACCAGTTCGTCGGATCGCCCGCATACCGGTGCTCAATAAAATAGAGTCTTGGGAAAGCGGCATCGTCGAAGATATCAGTCTGCCAGAAATGATAATCCGACTTCACCGGCGAGATCGAATCGCTCCCGCGTTGCATGGATTGGAAAATGAAAACGTCCTTGGCGACGTGTTGGTGGATCAGATCCAGCGCCAGCAGCGGATGCCGCAGGTGATAGAGCACGCCCATGAACAACACGATGTCGAACTTCTCTCCGAGCTTGGCCACATCGTAAACCGAAAGCTGGCGGAACTCGATTTCCGCTTCGCAGACTTCCGCCGCAAACCGGGCCTGCGCGAGATAGCCTTCATCGAAATCAATGCCGACGACGCGCCTGGCGCCGCGACGTTTCATCTCGATGGAATAAAATCCGGCGTTGCAGCCGATATCGAGAACGGTTTTCCCGCTGAGATCGGAGGGAATCGCATGTGCAAACGCGCGCCATTTGGTTTCCGGATAATTGCCCAGGAAATGATTCGGCGCGGTTTGAACGCCGCGCAGGTTTAGATTGTGGAACCAGTCTCCCAGTTGACTGACACGTTCGCGAATGCGGTCAGCGGTCAAGGTCGATGAACAGGTAAGCGAAGGCTCGTAACTCATAACAGCGGCGCAACTAGCGGCCCGTGGCCGTAAGGATGGGTTCCACGCATTTCAGCGCAGGTTGAGGTCGACAGTTGGGAATCTCCGCTTCCGTGCTGGCACCGTTCGGAGCGGTGGAACCGAGCAAGGCGATGGCCGAGCGATAGCCGTGAAGCGTGCCAATGTCCACGTAGGATTCACCCGCGCGCACGCCGCGCGCCGTTCCGCCTTCAGCCAGATAAGTGTTGATCAAAGTGCCGATGTATTCGTCGCGGCGATCGCGTTGGATCCAGAGATCATGGAGCTCGCGCAACACGGATCCCGACATTTTGAATGCGCCCCAGATCCAGTGGGAACCCGCATCGCGTTGCTTCACCTGAATTTGCTGAACGCGTCCGGCTTCATCCGTGATCACCGCATCGAAGAATTCAGGCCGCTCGACGGGAAACAGCAGAAACGAGAGTTGGCCATCGGGCAGCGAGCGCAGCGCCGTCTCGGGAAACCAGATCGTATCAGGCAAACCGATGACGACCTGTTCGTCCGGCGCGATCAACGGCAGCGCGCGAAAAATGGCATCGCACAAACCGCCGGGCCGGGGTTGAACCACATAGGCAAAATCTGCCGGACCGATGCCGCCGCCGTAATAGGAAAGAATATCGGCTTTGCCGGGCGAGATGACGAAACAGATTTTTGTCGCGCCGGCGAGCACCATGCGATCGATGAGATATTCACTGACCGCGCGCGGCCGCTCGGTTTCCCCATCCTGCCGACTGCCGACGGGCAGCAGCTCCTTGGAAAAGGCAAGCGGCTGAATTCGGCTGCCGGCTCCGGCTGCTGGTATGATTCCCCACATATGTTCGAGAACACATTTCGCAGATTCTGAGTTTATTCCTATGGGCTACTCACCCGAGGCGAAGCGGCCCCGTTCCACCCAAAACTCAGGCGGGAAAACCCTGGGAAAAGAGAATTTGTTGCCCGGCGAAATCGCTGGTTCAGCGCAGCTTGCGAAGGGCCGTCGGCGAGACAGAACCCGCGTTTGAAGCCGTGGCAGGAATGGCCGGGATCACCAAAAGCCGCTTGGCTCAGCCGTTTGCTGGAGCCTTCGACCATTACGAGATTGCCAGCCATCCTTTATTTTCCAACACTGTCGCGACTGAAACGCCCACATACAGCAACAATTATGGAAAAGAAAAGATTAGTCGAAAAAGATCCAGCCTTGAAGAAAGACGACCTGATCGTCATCACCGGCGGTGGCGGCTTTATCGGTGGCAACCTCGCCCTCTATTTCAAAAAGAAGGGCTTCACCAACCTTCGCGTCGTGGACAAGAAGCCGCTTTACGAATGGTATCTTCATGTGCCCGGCGCCGAGTCGCTGTGCCTGGATGTCAGCGACGCCGCCAATTGCAAGCGCGTCTGCGAAGGCGCGGTTGAGGTTTACAATCTCGCGGCGGACATGGGCGGCATGGGTTTCATCGAACGTTTCCGCGTCGAATGCCTCCGCAGCATTCTGATCAACACCAACATGATCGAAGCGGCTTACAATGCCGGCGCCCGGCGTTACTTCTTCTCCTCCTCGGCTTGCGCCTACAACACGCTCCTGCAGCAGGATCCCAAAGTCCGCGCGCTCAAGGAAAGCGACGCCTACCCCGCCATGGCCGAACGCGGTTACGGCTGGGAAAAGCTGATCTCCGAAATGTTCTGCGAAGAATACTGGCACGAACGCGGAATGAAGACAGCGATCGCCCGCTTCCACAATGTCTATGGTCCGAACGGCACCTGGTTTGGCGGACGCGAAAAAGCGCCGGCCGCGATGTGCCGCAAAGTGATCGAAGCTCTCGATACGGGCAAAAAAGAAATCAACATCTGGGGCGACGGCTCGCAAACCCGCAGCTTCATGTATATCGATGATTGCGTGAAGGGCATTGACATGATCATGCATTCCGACAAGTTGATTGCCACGCCGATCAACCTCGGTTCCAGCGAACTGGTTTCAATCAATGATCTCTTGTCCAAAGTTGAAAAGATCGCCGGCACGAAGCTCAAACGCACTTACGACCTGAACGCCCCGCGCGGTGTCGCCGGACGCAATAGCGACAATACCTTCATCAAGAAAACACTCGGATGGGAACCCAACACGCCCTTGGATAAAGGGTTGGCGGCGACTTACAAGTGGATCAAGGAACAATATTACAATCGCAAGCAAGGCAAGCGCGTCGGAATCGGCTAATGAAACGCCGAGCGCCTTTCATCGCTGCGGCGATCGGTTCCATTCCCAACCGCCTGCAACTCGCAGGCGGTTGGATCGACCAGCCATTCATCTCCTGCCATAATCCCAACCCGCCCGGTTCGATGGTGGTTGTGGCCCTGGAACCCACCTTTCGCGTCATGGATCGAGCCGGTTGCGCCAGCGGCACCCGCGCCATTGCCACCCGGATTTGGAAAGGGAAATTGCCGAAACGTCCGGCCGATGAACTTGCCCGTGAACTCTACGCAGCGGAAAACGAGGGCAAAAGCGAACCGAGCGGATCACAGGATATGATCGGCTTGGTTTATCCGGGCATTAACCGGCTCGACTATGATGCCAACGTTCATGGCGGCATCTTTCCCATCCACATTGAATCGCTGAACACGCCGCGCATCGGACGCTGGCTGGAGCGAGTGCTTCACGTGCTGCCCGTCGAACCGCGCCCGGAAGGTTACAATCCGCTGGGCGAAAAAAATCTCGATCCAAAATGGATCGCGCGCCTGGGGCAATCGGGCACAGACTGCTTCGAATCCATTCGCCGGATGGACATCAACGCGCTCGGCGCTTCGCTCAATGACAACATGCTCTGTTGGGAAAAAATCCTGCCACAGACCGTCCGGCATCCGCTTATCCGGCTTGATCTGAAGCGAATGTTGAAGGTTTACCAACGCAACTTTCCCGGCGCGATGTTTTCCGGCTGCGGCGGCGGTTACCTCTTCGTCATTTCCAAAGACCCTGTGCCGGGCGCGTTCCAAATCAATGTTCGTATTGCCAAGCCATGAGCCCCGTTCCGTCTCAAGTGATCGTCAGCGGTGGATTTGATGACATCCGTTCCCGCCAGATTCGATTTCTCGAAGAAGCGGCCAAGCTCGGTCCGCTCACCGTGCTGCTCTGGCCGGATTCATTTCTCCGACAGAAACTCGGCCACGCGCCCAAATTTCCTGAAGCGGAACGGCTCTATTTTTTGCGCGCGCTCCGGTACGTCAAGGAAGTGAAAGTGCTCGCGCCGTCCAAGAACGAAGACACGCTGCCGGACGACATCGATCAATCTTCGCTCTGGGTCGTTGAAAGCGCTCAGGACAATTCAGCCAAACAGCATTTCTGCAGCTCGCGCGGCCTGCATTATCGCGTTTTGAACGACGCCGATTTTGCAGGCTTTCCTCCATCGCACTTCATTCAACCGGAAGCCACCGGACGCAAGCGTGTTGTTGTGACCGGCTGTTACGACTGGTTTCATTCCGGTCATGTGCGGTTCTGTGAAGAAGCCAGCCAGCACGGCGATCTTTACGTGGTCGTCGGTCACGATGCGAACATTCGCCTGCTTAAGGGCGCCGGACGCCCGCTGTTTCCCGAAGCCGAGCGCCGTTACATTCTCGGCTCGATTCGTTACGTCAAAGAAGCACTGATCTCCAGCGGTCACGGCTGGCTGGATGCCGAACCGGAGATGCAGATCATCAAGCCGGATATTTACGCAGTGAACGAAGACGGCGACGTGCCGGAGAAGCGTGCGTACTGCGAGCAGCACGGTTTGGAATATCTGGTCCTCAAGCGCACGCCCGCGCCCGGATTGCCGAAACGGTCCAGCACCGATCTGCGCGCTGGAAATTGACTGGAAATTTTTTTTTGCGACCGCCGGTTCAGTCTGGGGAACTTACCTGAGGGGAACTTACCTATAGAGAGATTTCGGGGTCTCACTGACACTGAATCCATGAAAACAAGGATCAGTGTTCTGAGTGGCCTGGCTCGCTCGACGCCGATTTTAGCGGCTTTGATACTGGCAGGGCTGACACTACAAGCTGGCGCTGCCCCGATTCTCGTCGGCAAAAGCCAACTTGCCCGAAACCAATCCACCTTGCCGCTGGAGACCGCGCGCACCCTGGTCGCCGCCTACAATGCGAACCACGGTCCGGAAGTTCCCAATTTGCCGATGCCCGATTCAGTCACCAAAGCGGGACGCTACGGAATTTCGAAATCGACCGGCAAAGGGAAAGACGTGACTCCCGGCTCAGGTTATTTCCTGGTGAAAGACAATCGCACGGAACGCAATCGGAATTCCGTGCAGTTATTCTATGCGGCCAATTCACAGGATGCCACGGGTGAATTGGCGGGTTCAGGCGGCGGTTTAGGCGGCTCCGGAGGACAATCGGGCGCACCGAATGGAGGCGGCGCAACCAACCCTGACCAGGCGAACCCCAATACCGACAACAACACTGGATCAGGTTACGGTAAAGGGAACGGCGTGCTTGAAGGCTTCACGCCCAATGGTTCAGAGCAGCACCCCCGTCAGGTTCCAGACAGCGGTGGAACTCTGGCGCTTTTGGGGCTGGCCATCAGCGCTCTCGGAATGGCGCGTCACAAGCTTCACGCGTGACGGGAACGAACTCCGCTCTGCGGTCGCCGCCGAGCAGAGCTATTCCAAACCGCTCGCCCGGCGCGCGCGTTTCAAAACTTCCTGGGCTTTCGCACGTGCTTTGGCAGCGCCATCGCGTAGCACGGCATTCACATAATCGAGGTTGGCGACCAACTCCGCCCGTTTGGAACGCGCCTCGGCAAAGTAGTTCCAGTATTGCTCGAACAATGCTTTCTTCAGATCGCCATAACCGACACCGCCAGCGCGTAAACGATATTCCCAATCCTGAGCCACAGCGGACGGCGCGAGCAATTTCAACAGTTGAATCGCGTTGTTTTTGTCGGCGTCGGGTTTGGGCTCAGCCGGCAGCCGGCTGTCCATCACGATCGACATAACTTTCTTTCGCAGCGTCTTTTCGTCGCCAAAAAGTTCGATCGTATTGCCGTAGCTCTTGCTCATTTTCTGACCGTCGGTTCCGGGCACCACCGCCACTTCATCGCGAATCTGCGGTTCAGGAATGACGAACGTGTTGCCGTATTGCTCGTTGAACTTGATCGCGATATCGCGCGTCACCTCCACGTGCTGTTTCTGGTCGCGGCCCACGGGCACAATGTTGGAATCGTAAATCAAAATGTCCGCCGCCATCAGCACCGGATACGCAAACAGACCGTGGCTTGGAGAAATGCCTTTGGCCGTTTTGTCTTTGTAACTGTGACAACGCTCAAGCAAACCCATGGGCGTGACGGTCGAGAGCAGCCAGCTCAATTCGGTCACTTCCGGCACGTCGGACTGGCGAAAGAAAACCGACTTTTTCGGATCCAGACCGCAGGCCAAAAAATCGAGCGCGACGTCGAGCGTGTTTTTACGGCGTTGTTCGGGATCGAACAACGAAGTCATCGAGTGATAATCGGCGATGAAATAGTAAGCCTCGCCCTTTTCCTGCAGATCGATCGCGGGCCGCATCATCCCGAAATAGTTGCCGATGTGCAGCGTGCCGGACGGCTGAATGCCTGATAAAATTCGCATGGCGAGAAACGTAGCAACGAAGCGGGAACTCAGGAAAGCAGGAAACGGTCGAAATCGCCAAGGACCGCGGCTGTGTTCCGCGCTGAGCGGGATCAGTCGCAGCGGGTTGCCAGGTCTTGAGGATTGGATTTATGCGGCATTCAGCGGCTTGGGCTGCTGCGGCTGGTCTTCGCGACAAAGCCGCG
>JBQCEJ010000526.1:0-2016 GCA_051960355.1 Verrucomicrobiota bacterium
ACGTCGATTCGATCCGGACGCCGCGCACATTCGTCAAGCCGAGCCGGCGGCCTTTGCGCTCAACTTTCTTGATACGTCCAGCCAGACGCTCTATGCCCAGGAAATTACGTTCGGAATGCAGTTTGGAATAATTGACAAGAAATGAGCCGTCGCCACAGCCCAACTCCACTTCCCGCGGTTGCGCCGCGTGAAACAGCTTCGCAAGCTCGATTCGATCGAGAATGGAAGGCAATTCGTAAATCAGATTGTCCCGTTGAATGGGTTGTGACTGCATGAATGAAGCGAGTCTGAAATCCGGTGAAAACAGTTAAAATGGTCGGGGCGGTGAGATTCGAACTCACGACCTCTTGTACCCGAAACAAGCGCGCTACCAGCCTACGCTACGCCCCGAACCAAGGGCCTGAGAAATTGCACAGTGTTCACCGGAATTGCAACCTGTAATTTTTTACGGACGCACTTTGCCTCAAAACTCCCGAGGCAAACGCAGTCGGCTCTCCAAACGTCCCGAATCGAACCACTCGCTCGCGTTCCAAGCCGCGTCTGAAGATTGCCGAAGTTTTGCTTGCGCCTGGTCGATGGAGATTTCCCGCAAACGATAAACAGCTTGCTCGCCCAGCGTTTGAGCTTGGAGCGCGGCGCACCGGCACGCCACGACATGAACGTCGCCGCTTTCCGCCAGATAAAGAATGGGTCCCATCGGCATCGGACCATCGTCCACTGTGCTGGCCACGGCAACGCAGGGCGTGTTGGAAATGGCACGCTCGATCGACATCAGGCGGCCTGGCAACACCGTTCCGAATTCCTTTACCGCAGCCATTTCCAAGGCCTGCGACACCCAGATGATTTCCGCACCGGAACTGTCGCTCAGGATTTCCCAAACTGCAGGTTCTCCGGATGCGTTCAGCGTGATGCGAATGCCTTGGAATGAAACCGAAAAAAAGGCAGGCCTCGACTGCTCCCAGAAATACAGCAATTGCCGGTGCTCTCGTCCGCGGATGGCAACCTGCCTGGATGAAAACCAAACCGTGCGAATTGCTTTCTGTTTCTGGGCTGTGAACCCGAGCCCAGGTGCTTGCTGAAAAATCAGCGGTGCCATGGTCAGGCTGATTGAATTCGTATCGCTCAACTCCGGTTTGAACAGGGTGACACGCTCGAACTCGTTTAACGCCCGACGATAAATCTCCTGACGGACCGCGTCGGTCACTGGAACAACCGGGCGATTCACTGATGAACATCCCAGCGCGAAAACGATCTGAATCGAAAGCACGCCGAGCAGCACTCGATTGGCATTTCGCACAGCAAGCCGCCTCATTTTTTCACATAACCGTTCTGCTGAAACCACTGGACTGCGTCGGCCAGTGCCTGGCGCGGCGGAGTCTGCGGCAAGCCCAGCTCACGGATCGCTCGAGTGGGATTGAAGAACATTTTGTATTTCGCCATTCGAACGCCCGCCAGCGGTGCTTTGGGCGCTTTGCCGGTCAGGCCTGAGATGGCTTCGTCCACGTGAGCCGCCGCGAGCGCCACTGCATACGGCACCTGAATTTTCGGGGCCGGAATGCCCGTGATTTCTTCCAGAACGCCCAGAGCGGTCTTCATCGTCCAATTTCCCTCAGCGTTCCCCAGAATGTAACGTTCGCCAATCCTACCCTTCTCTGCCGCGAGAAGGTGGCCGACAGCCACGTCCCGAACGTGAACCCAGTTCAAACCGGTGTCGATGTACGCGGGCATCTTGCGATTTAAGAAATCCACAATCACCTGGCCGGTCGGCGTCGGTTTCACATCCCGCGGCCCGATGGGAGCACTCGGATTCACGATCACGATGGGCAAGCCTTTCCGCGCTAGACTGAGCGCGACCTCTTCCGCCTGCCACTTCGAACGTTTGTAATGATTGCTCATCTGCGCGACGGTGACCGGCGTGGTTTCGTCCGTGGGGATAACCTCACCGTTCACCACTTTGGGTAATCCAATGCAACCCACCGTGCTGGTGTAAACAATTCGCGAACAACCCGCCGCGCC
>JBQCEJ010000527.1:0-7463 GCA_051960355.1 Verrucomicrobiota bacterium
ATGCTGGTGCTGCCGAAACGTTATCCGCTGCCGCCGATCGCCCTGCCTGGAACGATGAAATATCAGGAAGGCGGCGTGGCGCTGGCCAGCAACATTGGCCAGAGCGACGAATTCGTTTCCTTGCGAGATTATCGCCGGGGCGATCCGCTGCGGCACATTCACTGGCGCAGCTGGGCCAAGGTGGGCAAGCCGATCGTGAAAGAATTCGAAGACGAATTCTTCGTGCGACATGCGCTGGTCCTGGACACGTTCAACAACGATCCGACCAGTGAAGCCTTTGAAGAAGCGGTTTCAGTCGCGGCTTCCTTCGCCTGCACACTGTCGATTCAGGAATCGCTGCTGGATTTGTTGTTCATCGGCACGGAAGCGTTTTGTTTCACCGCTGGCCGAGGGCTGGGGCAGGCCGATCAGATGCTGGAAATCCTGACTTCGGTTTCGCCGTGTGGCGACAAGCAATTTGGCGCGCTGGAGAATCTCGTTCTGGAACATGCCAGCGTGGTGAGCGGCTGCATCTGCGTGTTGCTGGCGTGGGACGATCAGCGGCGCGCCTTTGTGAAAAAAATCCAGGCGCTTGGCGTACCTTTGTTGGTTTTAGTTATCGCAGAGGCCGGCGAAAAAGAGACGATCGAAACTGCGGCAGGACGCAGCCGCCCGGACAACTTTTACGTGCTGGAATCCGGCCGCATCGCCGAAGGACTCGCCGCATTGTCATGAAGATTCCGCCATTTCTCACCGGTGCCGCGCTGCTCTTCTGGGGCTGGCAGACGGGCTTCTTGCCCATCAGCATCGTGATGGCGGTGACGCTCGAAGGCGCGCGTTACCTCAAGGCCCGCTGGGAATTTTCCGATGATGATTTCAGCCGGATCTGGACCATCTGCACACTGCTGTTTCTCGGAGCCTCGCTTTACGCGTTCACGGACAATGGCGGTCCGGCCCGCATCGGCAGTTTCTTCCAGAATCCCACTCCGGCGACGCAGACCAGCGCGGGGGCGGCAACGTCGCGGACGGCTTCGGCCATGCTGCGTTGGTTGCCAATGGTTTTATTCCTGTTCGTCGCGGCGCAGACCTACAGCACGCGCCAGTTGATTCCACTCTCCACCGTTTCGCTGATTCTGCGGCGGCGCTGGAAAAAGGCGGCGAAGCTGGGCAAACCGATGCCGGCGCAGCAAGGGATGAATGTGGGGTATCCTTACTTCGCAGTCTGCCTCTTTGCCGCGAGTGTTCATCCAGGTGAGGACAACAGTTATTTCTGGGGCTTGTGCGTGCTGCTTGCGTGGGTTCTTTGGGCGCGTCGACCTCGGCGCTTCAGTGTTGTGATCTGGGCCGGCGCGCTGGGATTGGCTCTGACGCTGGGCTTTTTCGGTCAACACGGAATCGGACGGCTCCAGTCATATCTTCAGAATCTCGACCCGCAGTGGTTCGCACAATTTTCGCGCCACCGCGGGACCGATCCCGAAAAGAGCAAGACTCAGATCGGGCGAATTGGACGCCTGAAGCTTTCGGGCAAAGTGGTGATTCGTGTGGAACCGCGCGAAGGCAATTACCCGCCGGAGTATCTTCGCGAAGCCAGCTACCGCCTTTACGGATACAACTCGTGGCAAGCCGGCGCTTCGCGGGACAGCTTTCAAGCCGTTCCCCAGGAGACCAATAACGCCGCGTTTATTCTCGTTCCCAAGATTACCGTGGCGAAGGCCAATATCACCTGCTACCTGGAGGAGGTGGATCGTGAATCCGGCAGCCCGACCGGTCTGCTGCCGCTGCCGTCCGGGTCGGGGCGATTGGAAAAATTGCCTGTCTTCGTGCTGAAGATGAACAGCCTGGGCGCGGTTTTGGCCGAAGGACCGGGCCTGGTGAACTTCGATGTCTCCTACGGTCCAGGGGCAACGCCCGACATGGCTTTCAATCCCGGTGAGCACTTGATTCGGACCAACTGGGGCGGCGGCGGCGGCTGGCCGCATTATCATCAGCATGATTCGTCCACCAATGAACCTCCTTTGAAGATTCGCCCGGATCTGTACGTGCCGGAACGAGAAAAAGCGGTCTTGAATCAAATTGTCACCAACTGGAATGTTCCGCCCGGAGATCGTCCCTTGGCAATGCGCGCCATCAGCCATTTCTTTGAGAGCAATTTCACTTACAGCACCTGGCAGGAGTTGCCGAATTTCACCACCACCAATACGACTCCGCTCGGAGTGTTTCTGACGCGCACCCACAGTGGTCATTGTGAATACTTCGCCACCGCGACGGTGCTGTTGCTGCGCACCATGGGTGTCCCGGCTCGCTATGCCGTTGGCTACGCGGTGCATGAAAAATCCGGCGAGGAATACGTTGTTCGCCTTCGCGACGCGCATGCCTGGTGTCTGGTTTGGAATGAGCGGATGCGGATCTGGCAGGATTTCGACACCACGCCAGCCGCCTGGATCGCGGAAGAAGCGCAAAATGCGTCACCCTTTCAAAAACTGTCCGATGCCTGGAGTTGGATTGGATTCCAGGTCGCCAAGTTCCGCTGGGGCCAGAGTCACTTCCGTCAGTACATGCTCATCGCTCTGATTCCCGTGTTGGGATTGCTGATCTACCAGATCTTTAAAAAACAACGGCGGACACGGAAACAATCTGTCAGCGCATCGGTTCTTCTCTGGCCAGGACTGGATTCCGATTTCTATCGCATTGAAAAGAAACTCGCCGAACGCGGCCTCATTCGTCATCCCGACGAACCGCTGTCCGACTGGCTCCAACGCGCGTTGGCCGATCCCGCGCTGACCGATTGGGAAAGTCCTCTGCGCGACTTATTGCAACTGCATTACCGGTATCGATTTGATCCCGTCGGTTTGAACGAAGCCGATCGCGAACGGCTGCGGCAAACCGTTGATGCCTGCCTGAAGAAACTCCAAGCTGCGCCGGGCCGTTAAAGGTACGCGCCGGTTTCGTTCCCGCTACTTCGCCGGGAACGGCAAAACAACCACTTCGACCGGCCAGTTCTGTCCATCGGCAGATTCCCATTTCAAAAGCGTTCCGCTCGCGTTGCCTTCCCGCCGCACATAGCCGAGCGCCACGTTTGACTGCAACGCGGGCGATTTTGCCGCGCTGGTCACGCAACCCACTTCCTTGCCGTCATGGAAGAGTTTAGCGCCCTTGACCGGCAGAATTTTCAAATCGCCCGGCAGCCGCAGCCCGCGCCATTCCCGATTCACATGGCCCATGCTGTGGATGCGATTGATCACCTCCTGGCCAATGTAGCAACCCTTGCTGTAACTCACCGCGCGAGTCGCGATTCCGCATTCCTGCGGCAAATGCGTTTCATCCATATCCTGTCCGAAGCGCGGAATGCCCGCTTCGATGCGCGCGGTTTCAAAGGCCTGCCAGCCACACGCAACGCCGCCGATCGCCTTGACCGCTGCAATCAATTTGTCGGCAACCGCGCCCAGAGCAGCGGCCGGCACGAACAGGTCAAACCCGCTTGAACCCAGGCGCGGTTGATTCATCAGATAGATTTCGCCCAACGTCGGGTCCGCCCATTGGATCGAATGAAACGGCTTGGCAGGAATGGACTCAAAACCGCCGAGCCGGCGAATGACGGCTTCCGCCTGCGGCCCTTGGACGCTCAACAAACCGTAGTGCGGCGCGACGTCCACAATCTGAACGTCATCGGCGACGATGAATTTTTCCAGACGAGCCGAAACCAGCGCGGTCAGCCCGGGTTCAAAATCGAGCAACAGTTCGTCCTGGAGGGAATAGACGTTCAAGTCCGATTGCAATTTGCCCTTGGCCGTCGTCAGCGCAGCGTAACAGCCTTCGCCAGCAGACAGACGCTTGATGTCATTGGTGATTTGGCCGTGCAGAAAACGGATGCGATCGGCTCCGACGAGGCAAATGCGGCTGCGAAAACCGAAATCCAGCACGCCCGCACTCTGACCGAGAGCGGCGTGTTCAGCGAGCCAGTCGCCGTAATCGTTGACCACTTCCGCGCCGTTCAGTTCGGCAAAGCGGGCGTTCAACTCGTGATGAAATTCATGTAAAGCGAGCGGGTGCATCGGTTCTTATTTGGCTCGAAACGAATGGAAGAGCAACCCCATTTCAGGCAGCGATTCGCACTTTGCGCCGGCGCGCGGCGTTCACGCCGCTTCAATGTGGAAGAAAACGAGCGGTTTCTTATATTCCGACGTTTTCGAAAATCGGAACATTGATGCGGGATGAATCCCGCGCTCCCTAAAGTGAGAATTGCTGCATTTCAGGACTCGGGCCTCGGGAACCGCGGCTCACGCGAACGACGCTTTTCTTTGACCCAAGGCCAAAGCGCATTGCGTGTCACTGAAAGGCGACAGGGGCAAATTCTTTAGATTTGAGCTCAAAATGTTTCGGCGCGTTTACCCAACCAAAAATTTCTTCATTTCTGATTGACCAGAATGGCCAAAGTATGTCGAGATGTTAGGCCGCTAGTTGTTTAGGTCGGGTTGGTCGGGATTTTAATCAGAATGGCTAAGACTCTAATCAGAAATCGGAACAGCTCGCGGTCCGGAAGCACGAAGTATGATGCGCATCAAAAGGTTCTCTCTCAGACCTACGGTGCGCTCGCTGATCTCCGCCGCGAACTCTCAGACTCAAAGTCGGCGGTGGTCGAGCGCGAAGAGATTTTAAGAAATTTCGCTTCGTGTCCCGACTCCCAACGCGCGTGGTTGCTGCTCGAAGATTACTTCGAGAAGCTCTCCCTTTCCCGCAAGGATTTTCCTAGTCACGACTGGTGGCCGCGTCTGCTCGCCGCTCAAGGCAGCAATCGCCTCGAGGAACTCGCGTTTCTGTTTCTGCGCGCCCATCGCTCGCCACCCTCCGAACTGGCGCCGCACGCCAACCTCAGTCGCTTTGCCGAAGTTGAGGAAGCCGAGCAGGAACAGACGCTCGTGCGCGAACTGGAAGGCTGGCTGTTTCCTCAACGCCCGGTGCATCTGGACACGCCGCGCGCTTCCCTGCGGATCGTTTGCCTGCCACAACCGGATCCGGAACACGGTTCGCGCCATCAACTCGCCGTTCAATTTCACCTCATGCGTCCGCGCACCGGCGAAAAGGTGCGTTCGCTGCACGATATCATTGAACTCACCACGCGCGCGGCCCACGAACAGGAATTGTTTCTGCCGCCTGACTGGGAATTCGTTCAATGGCTGGCCGAAACGCATGCGCATCGCAAGGACGCCAACAACGCGCTCGTTCTGTCGAACACGGAGCTGATGCATTGGCTCGCGTGCTGGGGACACACTCTGCGCCTGGAATCCGCGGCAAACCAGAAGGCGCTTCAATTCCACGGCCAGGTTGCCGAACTGATCCCGCATCTGGAGAACGGCCAGGGCCGCGATCTGTCGTTTACGCATCGGCTGGTTTTGCCGGATAAAACGGCCTGCGCGTTGCAGGATGTTTATTTCTTTTCCTGCCAGCCGCCGCTCGTGCTCGCCGACAACACCTTTTACCTGCTGCGAAACGCGCCGCCAACATCCGTCATCGACCTTTGGAAAACGCGGCCGACCATTCCGGTGCGCAAACTCAGTCATCGGCTGCTCACGCATCTGCGTCGCACGCAAGCCAGCAACGGCATGGATTGGGAAGCGCTCTGTGTGGCGCATCCGGCCACGCCTCAGTTCATTTTTGAATTGCTGGACGAAACCGTCCGGCTGCGATTGCTGGCCAAAAGCAAGCGCGACCAAAGCGTCTGGTTCTGGAACGGCCACGAATGGCAACCGAATGAACCGCGCAAGCGTTCGGCTGAAAAGCCCGAGATTCTGGATGACGCGCGCCTGGAGCCGGCCACGCAGTGGTTGCGCACGCTCGATTGGTTTACGCCCGAACCCGGTTTGTGGGTCGGTGATGCGAACGAAAATTTTCTCGGCACACTGGCGCACGCCTGGAATCAGCGTCCGCCCGAAGCAGAGTTTCTCGGCAATCCCGCTTTTCAACGCCTGTTCCTCGCGCCGCGCCAACTGAAACCTCGGTTGATTGTCAAAGGCAGCGGCATCGACTGGCTCTCGGTTTCTGCCGAATGGGAACAGGAAGGCCTGAAGCTCACGGCTGCCGATCTGCAACGGCTCGCAGCGGCGACCAGCCGTTTCGTCAAGTTGCCGGACTCGGGCTGGGTGGAACTCGACACCGCCGCGGTGCAATCCGCGCATGAAGCGATGGCCGATCTTGGCGTGGACGGTCTGGTGCCCGTGGCCCAGAAAATCGGTCTCGAACAGGCAGCGCATTTGGACGATGACGGTTTGAAGCGCTTTGCCGATTCGCCCGCCGCCAAAGCACTGCGCCAGAACCTCAAGAATTTCAAAGGCATTCCGTCATCGGATCTGCCGACCACGATTCAGGCCGAACTCCGACCGTATCAGAAGGACGGTTATGATTTCCTCTGTCACCTGACGCAAATCCGGCTTGGCGGCGTCCTGGCCGACGACATGGGTCTTGGCAAAACGTTGCAAACCCTCTCGTGGATGGCGTGGTTGCAGGATCGAAACAAAAAAAATCCCAAGCCGTCGCTCGTCATTTGCCCGGCTTCCGTGCTCCACAACTGGCGGCGCGAAGCCGAGCGTTTCACACCGCATCTCAAAGTGCTCGTGCTGGAAAGCGGCTCGGCCCGCCACGCGATGCGGAAGCAAATTCCGCAGCACGACATCATCGTGACGAACTACGCGCTCCTGCGCCGCGACCTGGAGGAACTTCAAAAATTTCAGTTCCGCGCGATCATTCTCGACGAAGCGCAGTTCATCAAAAATCCCGGCGCGCAAGTCACGCAATCGGTGAAGCAGTTGAAGTCCGAACATCGCCTGGCGCTGACCGGCACGCCGTTGGAAAACCGCTTGCTCGATTTGTGGAGCATTGTCGATTTCGTCCAACCCGGTTACCTCAACAAGCAGGATCATTTCATCGAAACGTATGAGCCGCGCGGTGGCGAAAACGTGGAATCCGCTCAGCGGATTGCCCGGCGCCGGCTTTCGGCCAAGTTGCGACCGCTGCTGTTGCGCCGTTTGAAAAAGCACGTCGCCAAGGATTTGCCGGATCGCATCGAACAACGCCGCGACTGCGAACTGGGCGCAGAACAGCGCAAACTGTATCTGGCCGAACTGCGCCGCAGCCGGGATCAAGTCATGCAGGCCGTGGCGGAAAAAGGCATCAACAAGAGCAAGATGCACGTGCTCGCCGCGCTCACGCGCTTGCGACAAATCTGCTGTCATCCCAAGCTCGTCGGCAACGACTCGATTTCCGGCAAGACCGAAACGCTCTTCGAACTGCTCGACTCTTTGGTGGCAGAAGGCCAGAAGGTTTTGGTGTTCAGCCAATTTGTTCAGATGCTGGAACTGCTTCAAAAGGAGTGTCACGCACGGAACATCAGCACGCACATTCTCACCGGCCAGACCAAGGACCGGCAACAGGCGGTCACGGATTTCCAGAACGATCCGAATCCCGCAGTGTTCCTGCTCAGCCTGCGCGCT
>JBQCEJ010000528.1:0-2791 GCA_051960355.1 Verrucomicrobiota bacterium
CGCCCCAGACGGGAAATTGTTTGTGCTTCACCCCCATGATCTCGCCCTCGTCGGTCTCGGCGGTGATTTCCAGGCAGTCCGGCAGCGAACTGCGTTCGATCACCAGCGAGTGATAGCGCGTCGCGGCAAACGGATTTGGCATGCCTTCAAAAAGATCCTTGCCGTTGTGCCGAATTGGCGAGGTCTTCCCGTGCATCATCCGGTGATTCACAATCACGTTGCCGCCGAAGGTGTGGCCGATGCACTGGTGTCCAAGGCAAACCCCAAAGAGCGGAAGCTTCGGTCCAAACGTCCGGATGATCTCATTCGACAAGCCGGATTCCCGCGGAGAGCAGGGCCCGGGTGAAACCAGAATACGTTCCGGCCGCAGGTCGCGAATTTGGTCGATCGAAATCTGGTCGTTCCGGTGAACTTGCAGGTCCACCCGCATCTCGCCCAGGTATTGCACCAGGTTGTAGGTGAACGAATCGTAGTTATCGATGACCAGAATCATATCGGTTTGCGCCGAGGAAGTTACTTCAGCCGACCGGTTTTGGAAATCAGGAAATCATTTCGCATTTGACCTGGAACGCGCGGCGGCTGAGTTTGACCGCTATGGATCAGGACCGAATGCCACCGCCGTTGCCGCCCCCGCCCACGAATTGGGAGCGGCCCGCCGAGCCTTCCCTTGGCGCCCGGGTGAAAAAATTTTTGGGCCCCCTAGGCGTCGTCCTGGTGCTGCTCCTCAAGCTGGGCGCGAAGCTCAAGTTCATGCTCCTACCGGTGTTGAAATTCCTCCCGATGATTCTGAAAACTGGGGGCACGATGATTCTGTCCATCGGCGCGTATGCGATGATCTGGGGCGTGTGGTTCGCCGTTGGGTTTGTGGTGCTCATCTTCGTTCACGAATGCGGGCATCTGCTGGCGGCCAGACGGTGCGGGCTCAAAGTGGGCGCGCCGGTGTTCATCCCGTTCATGGGCGCTTTCATCGCGCTCAAGGAAGCGCCGCGCAACGCTTGGATCGAAGCTCAGGTCGGGATCGGCGGACCCATTCTGGGAGCCATTGGCGCGGGCGTGTGCGAGCTGATTTTTCTGGCAACCGGCAACCCGATGTTTCGCGGACTGGCTTACACCGGTTTCTTCCTGAACCTGTTCAACCTCGCGCCGGTTGGTTTTCTCGATGGCGGACGCATCGTCACGGCGCTCTCACCGTGGCTGTGGCTGGTGGGCTTTGTCATTATGATCGGTCTGACGGTGCTGCACCCGAATTTCATCCTGATCCTGATTTTGATCATGTCTGCGCCGCGACTGTTTTATCTGTTCCGCCGCAAGAGCGAGGAAGAATTACGCTATTTTGAAGTAACACCCGCCCAGCGCTGGACGATGGCGTTGCTGTACTTCGGCTTGATCGCGCTGCTGGTGCTGGGAATGCAGATGAGCCACATCCCGCGGGAGACATTATCCGGTGGCTAAGCGTTGAAATCAGACGGATGGAAACGAGCTGGAACGCGGCTAGCGTTTTCGGCGCTTGGTCCGGAACAGGTCCATCTGCGGGTCCTTGAAAAAATCGTAGTTCTTCAAAATCCGGATTGTCTGGAGCAAATCGGACTTCTGGTAGTTGCGGTTGACCTCCGTCTGTTCCACCAGGTCTGCCAGCATCGTGCGAAACGGAATCACCGCATCCACACCCTTGGCGCGCAGCACGGAAATGCTTTTGTCGCGCGCCTCCTGCTCGTGGGGCAGGGCAGGGACGACCAAGATTTTGCTGGGCGCACCTTGTTCACCGAAGACGCGCGCCGCCTGTTGGAACACCTTAGTCCCAACGAACCGAAAAATATCCGGCGCGTTGGCCAGGCGCGCCGAGCTGAACGTTTCGGTGTGCCAGCCTTTCACCACCACAATCGCCCGTTCCAGAAAACGCAGGTCGGACGAGGCCAGCACAAACGGCGGGGGGAAGCCGCGCTTTTCCGGATGCGGGTTCAACACGAAGAAATCGATGTCGTCATTCTCGCGCTTGGTCGGCGCGATGTATTTGCGATGCTGTCGAACGAGAAATTCGTGCAGTTCGAAGTATTCCCGGACGATGGTTTCGCTAATGGCAGACATATCAACGGGGCTTGGGTTGGGCGGCCGGGGCCAGCGTTGCCAGCGCGTCTAGAATCGCGCTTTCGGGCACCTTCTGTCCCCAGACAATTTCGCCAATGCGCCTGGCCAGGACGAATTTGACTTCACCGCCGCTGACCTTCTTATCGAGGCGCATCGCGGCCAGCAGTTTGGTTCGTTCGGCTGCCTTCAATGTAACTTGAGTGGGCAAGCCAGCCTGTTGAAAGAGATTCCGAATGCGTTCCGCGTCTGCGCTCGGGAAGCCGAGTTGTTCGGCGGAAAGCTGCGCTGCGGCAACCTGGCCGATCGAGATGGCTTCGCCGTGAAGATACTTTCCGTAGCTGGAAATGGCTTCCAGGCCATGGCCAATCGTGTGGCCGAAATTCAGGATCGCTCGCAAGCCGCTCTCGGTTTCGTCCTGGCCCACCACCTCGGCCTTGATCTCGCAACAGCGTGCGATCACAGCCGCCAGTGTTTTGGAATCGCGCCGAAGCAATTTGGGCAAATCCCGTTCGAGTTGCCGGAACAGCCGGGCGTCGTAAATAATCCCGTACTTGATCACCTCCGCCAGTCCGGCGCGGAATTCGCGCTCCGGCAAAGTGTTCAACGTATTCAGATCACAAAGAACCAGCCGGGGTTGATAAAACGCGCCGACCAGATTTTTGCCGGCTTTCAGATTCACGCCCACTTTGCCGCCGACCGAGCTGTC
>JBQCEJ010000529.1:0-3545 GCA_051960355.1 Verrucomicrobiota bacterium
TGGCGCCGATCAGTTTGCCGAGACGAAAAATCACGCCGCGTTCGTATTCGCGCAGGATGCGAATGGCCTGTGGCAGAATGAAGGCGACGATGATGAAGACCACAACGGCGCCGATGCCGATCTTGGTGATGGCTTGAACGAGTTGTTCCATAATTCCTTTCAGGTTTTGGGTTTCACTTTCAGAGTCAGTTCTTCGATTCCGACGATCTCCACCGGTTGGCCTTTTTCGATGACCACCGGGCTTACGGCCCTCCAATATTCTCCTTCCACGAAGACTTTCCCGTCGGTTGAATCAATGCGCTCCACGGCCGGAACCACTTTACCCAGCATCGTCTCGCGACCGGACTGCACCGGCAATCGTTGCGCGCGCAGACCCGCTGCAACGACGAACACAAAGAACAACGCCGTGACAACTGTCGCAAGTATGATGTAGGAAAGTGACAAGTGAAATCCGGGTGCTGTCCGGTTAAACAGCATCACTCCTCCCAGGAAAAATGCAATGATCCCGCCCGCAGTCAATATCCCGTGCGACGGAGCGTAAAGATCGCCGATGAAAAGGATCACCGATAACGCAATCAGCGTCATCCCGGCGACGTTGATCGGCAGGATCGTGGACATGTAGAGGAACAGCACCAGCGCGATGGCTCCGGTGACGCCGGGCAGAATGGTGCCGGGATTGCTGATCTCGCCGATTATGCCGTACATCGCGATCAGCATCAGCAGGAACATCACCTCGGGTCGCCACAGGGTTTGGAACAGTTTTTCATGCGGCACCATCGGAATTGCCACAACTTTGGCGCCCGCCGTTTTCAATCGGTTGCCTCGGATCTCGCGACCATCGATTTTCTGAAGCAGGTCCGGAACGTCATCGGCCAGCATATCGACCACGTTCAATTCCAGCGCTTTCTCGGCAGTAATCGAGGCGCTTTGCCGAACCGCGGATTTGGCCCACTCGGCATTGCGTCCGCGTTTTTCGGCGATCCCTTCGATGTAGCTGCTGGCAAAATTCTCCATCTTTTGCTTCATCACGTCGTTGGTCGTTTCAGCACCGCCGGTTCCGATCGACACTGGATGAGCCGCGCCGATGCTGCTGTGCGGCGCCATCGCCGCAATGTCTGCGGCCATGGTGATGAACGTGCCTGCGCTTCCCGCATTGGCGCTGGATGGCGCGACATAAACCACGATGGGAACGGGCGAGGTGTAAAAGTTCTCAACGATCTCCTTGGTGGAATCAAGCAGGCCGCCGGGCGTGTCGAGTTGAACGATGAGACAGACGTCACCGCGTTTGGCTGAGACGCCAATCGCGCGGGAAATGTAGCTGGCCGTGGCGGGACCGATGGCGCCTTTGATGTGAATCAGGCCAACGTCAGCAGCGTGGAGCTTCGGCCCGGCGGCAAACCCAATCACAGCAAACAGGATGGATGCCCATAATTTCATGAACCCTCTCGCTGTCAGCCTAACAGAATAACGCCCAAGTGCAATTGGGGAACAAAGCCGTGGAGGCCGCCGCTAAACAGCGAACATCTCCACTGTGGAGACGTCGCGAACTGGCGCTCGCATGTCGGCACGCCAGCCCTGCGCTTTCCATTTCCAATCCGTTGGGCGCAGGCTACGTTCTGATCATGGCTTTGGTTCGTATATTGGTAGACGGCTACAGCTTGTTGCACAACTGGCCGGAGTTGGCTCCGGGCAAGCCGCGCTTTTCCGCCGCCGCTCGCGACGAATTGATTCGCGTGCTCACGCTTTATCGCGACGCCATTGGTACGCCGATCACGGTGTTTTTTGATGGGTCCAATCCGGTGCGCGGCGCGGCCAAAACGGTGTCGACAGCGGAACTGGAAATTCTTTTTTCGCGGGCCGGGCAGACGGCGGATCAAATGATCGAACGGGCGGCGCATCGGTTTCAGCCGTATGGCGAAGTGCTGGCGGTCACCGACGATCATGCGGAACGCGACATGGTGATTGCGCTGGGCGGGTCGGCTTCGAGTTGCTGGAGCTTTATCCAGGCGATCGAAGGCACGCTCCTGGAACTGCAGGAGCAGATCAAACATCACAATCGCGAGGAGCGAAACCGGTTCAAGCGTCTGAGTGGCTAGATAAATTAACCATTGGCATTTCCATTTTGTTCATGCTATATGCAACGTCCGCTTCGACTGGGAGCGGGTTAACACTTACGGAAAATTTGATTTATGTCACAGCATCGTAGTCTGCGCGCGGCGTCCACCCTGGGTGGCAAACGGAATGTGCTCAAGCGTTTTGAACGCACTGAACTGCTCAAGAAACGCGGCCAACGCCAGGACGGCGAACGGATCACCGGCCTGCGTAAAACCAAGCCTGAGGCGTAGGACCGAGCGGCTTGCAAAGTGCGGAGTTTCAGGTGTCAGGTGCGAAGCCTCGGCTTCGCCCCTGATTTTCTTTTTACCCGGACTAAGCCAGCTCGCACTTGCCATGGTTCGTCTGCAAAAATTTCTGGCCGATGCCGGCGTGGCTTCGCGCCGCGGCAGTGAGCAGTTGATTCTCGCCGGACAGGTGCAGGTGAATGGTCACTCGGTTCGCCTGCTGGGCACTAAAGTGGATCCGTTGCACGATCGCGTGACGGTCGAAGGCAAGCCGGTTCACGTCAAACGGAAGCTCTACGTGGCCTTGAACAAGCCCCGCGGCTGCGTCTGTTCCCGCAAGGATGAACATCAACGCCCGACCATTTATGAACTGCTGCCGAAAGAGTGGACCAACCTCTATTCCGTCGGCCGTTTGGATTACGACACCGAGGGATTGATTTTCCTGACCACTGATGGAGAATTCGCGCTGCGCCTGACCCATCCGCGTTACGAGGTCCGGAAGAAATATGTCGCGATGGTCGAGGGCAGGGTGGATGTCGAAATGTTGCAGAAGTTCACCCGCGGCATCATCAGCGAAGGTGAAAAGCTGAAAGCGGAAAAAGCGCGGCTGATTTCAGCGAGTTCCTCCCGCAGTACGGTGGAATTGGAACTGGCCGAAGGCAAAAATCGCGAAGTGCGACGGCTCTTTGAGTCGCAGGGCAGAACGGTGAAACGACTGGAACGCGTCCAGATCGGCAAGATCAGGATCGGCGAATTGAAACCCGGCAAATGGCGGACATTGACAGAACCGGAGATTAAATCTCTACTTGGCTGAGTTATGAAAATGAAAGTTTGGACGACGATTTTAGTGGCAACGATTTGCGGCAATATCCTGGCAGATCAACCGGCGACCGAATCGGCTCCGGCGCAGAACGCGCCCGCAGCCCAGCCGGTTAAAAGCAAACCTTCCAAAACGACACCTGCGTCCGAACTGCGAACCGTTCCACTCGTGCCCGGACCCGCCACCGTCGTGGCCCATCGCGTCAACGTGCGCGGTCGCGCTGGCTTGATCGGCGAGGTCATCGCGCGGCTCACCAATGGCGAACCCGTGACCGTGATTGAAGAAGTCACGCTGAAAAATTCCAAAGCCAATGAACCGTCCGCGTGGGCGAAGATTCAGTTGCCGGCTGGCGCGCATGTCTGGGTTCACTCCTCTTTTATCGATCG
>JBQCEJ010000530.1:0-3549 GCA_051960355.1 Verrucomicrobiota bacterium
GGCTGCACCGAGCAGACCATGAGCCGTTTCTTGCCCGCGGCGATCACGGCCAAAACATTGCGTGATCTGGGGTTGAAACCTGAAGACGTCATGGGCCGTGTTTTTGGCGGCATTGAAACCAACTCCGTTGCAAAGACGCAACCTAAAGGCAAGCGCGACCTTGCCGAGCTCGACGGCATCACAAAAGCCGGCCTGGAGAAGCTGTATGATTACCAGCATGACGATGGTGGTTGGGGCTGGTGGAAGGAAGGCGACAGCGACCATTGGATGACGGCTTATGTGGTTTGGGGCCTGGTTCTGGCGCGCGACGCGGGCGTGGAGGTCAAACGCGAAGCGCTGGAACGCGGCGCGGCTTTTCTGAATCAGAAGATTGTGGAGGAAGAGGAAAATTATGACATGCAGGCGTGGATGTTGCACGCGCTGGCGGTTTACTCCGGTTCTTCCAACACAGCGGCTCCCGGACCATTCACCACCAAGGCGTTTGACAACCTTTGGAAAAATCGGGAAAAGCTGAACGCCTACACCCGCTCGTTGTTCGCACTCAGCACGCATGCACTCGGGCAAAACGAAAAAGCCCTAACGCTCGT
Organism: Verrucomicrobiota bacterium; assembly: GCA_051960355.1. GTDB lineage: Bacteria > Verrucomicrobiota > Verrucomicrobiia > Limisphaerales > DASXHY01 > DASXHY01. The sequence goes on from JBQCEJ010000530.1 coordinate 588, forward strand.
GGCTAACCTGGAAAACGGCGTGAAGCGCGACGAACGTCCAGATACTTCCGTCCTCATCGGCAGCGGACCATCCACTCTTAACTCGCAACCCTCAACTGTGCTCGGCACGGCGCACTGGGGCGAAGACGGAATTTATTGGCGCTGGTCGGACAGCGGCGTCGAAGCGACCGCGTTTGCATTGCGCGCGCTCCTGGCCATTGATCCTACCAACAAACTCGTCGAGCCGGTCAGCAACTGGCTGATCAAAAATCGGCGGGGAGCGCAATGGAGCAACACTCGTGACACCGCCATCGTGGTGCTGGCAATGAATGATTATCTGCGCGCCAGCGGTGAGTTGAAAACCGATGCGGAATACGAAGTGATCGTCAACGGCAGTTCCATCGCGAAGAAGAAAATCACCGGCGCCGACGCCATCAGCGCGCCCAGTCGATTTGTCATTGATCCCAAGTTGATCAAGGACTCGAATGAAATCAGGATCAGGCGCACGGGCGGCACCGGTTCGCTTTACTTCGCCGCCGAAGCGAAATTCTTCAGCACCGAAGAGCCGATCACGCCGGCTGGCAACGAGATTTTTGTGAAGCGCGAGTATTACAAACTGGTGGGCCGCCCGACGCTGCTCAAGGGTTACGTCTATGACAAGGAACCGCTCCGCGACGGCGAGAAGGTGAACAGCGGTGATCGCGTGGAAACGGTCCTCACGATCGAAGTGAAAAACGACTACGAATATCTCCTGTTTGAAGACCTCAAACCGGCTGGGCTGGAAGCGGTGGAAGTGCGCAGCGGCGAATCGCTTTACGCCAAGGAACTGAAGTCCGGGGCGGTTGCGCGCAAATTCGCCGGAAAACAGTCGCCTTCAAGAAATCAGGAACACGTCGTCGCGGCGGGCCAGACCTTGGCGCAGATTGCCAGGGAGAATCGCCTTTCCATTCGCGCGCTCAGCAACGCCAATGGTTTGAAATCGGATCGCATCAAAATCGGCCAGCGACTGATCATTCCGCCGCCGCCGGTTTCCCCGAATAACGAGGATTACACCGGTCGCACGCGTTGGGTTCACCAGGAATTGCGCGACCGCAAAGTCGCGTTGTTCATCGATAAATTGCCGCAGGGCGTTTGGGAAATCCGCTACGATCTGCGCGCGGAAGTCCCCGGGAAATTCCACGCGCTGCCCGTGATGGGTCACGCGATGTATGTCCCCGAAATCCGCTGCAACGGAGCGGAAATCGGGATCACGGTAGAAGATCGCCAACCCTGATCGGCAGCAGTGTGAAATCAGTTCAGTGAAGAGTGCAAACAAGAAAAGTGGACGCGACGTTTTGGACTGCGCCTGAAACCTTCTTGCCAAGGAAGAAACTCCAAATTAGTGTCGGCCCATGAAGGTCAAAATGCCAGCAACTCCACTGCTCACATAAACGCGAGGCCGCAGGATGCGTTATGAGCATTTCACAGCATCTCAAATCGTCGCTGTTGAGTTTTTCTGGCAAGCGCGTCGGTTACGTTTTATCGGCGGTTAGTTTCGGGCTTACCCCGGCGCACTTTATGTTTCTTGTGAGGCCAGCAGCGCCATCGCTGGACAAACGTATTCCTTATGGGTCGCCGGGCGGTAATCACATCCGTTGAAAGGTCGGTGGACGTATCAAAACTATTTCTCTAGTAATCCTCATGGGGCTGATGGCGTTGTCCACCCTGGCAGCGGACAACACGAACGTTGTTGTTGTCATCGACGGCAAACGCATTGACCTCAGGGCTGAGCTTCGTCCGCAGATCGGTCAGCGGTCCGTTGAATTGCTGGCGAGTTGCGCGGTTATGCTCCCGAACCCCAAGTGGGGTGCTCAAGCCCAGCCAAAGAGCATGGCGGACGCCCAGAAGCAGTCACATCTCCAGCTGGTGTTTTCCAACCCCGCAAAAATCGAGATTCCGATCGAGAAGACCACGGTCCAAGCGCGAGAGATTGTCATCACCTTGCCGCTTACGAGAGCCGGAATATGGGTGCGGACCGACGACGGCATTGCGTATTTTGCAAAGTTCCAGCCCACCGCTGCGGAGAGTCTGCAGAAGTTGTTGGATGAAGCGCAGAAACCATGACGATGAACTCTGAGTTTGTGGAGCCAACAAGGGCAGTGCGTCACCGCTTGTTCTCTTCGGATCACGATACATTCTCGGTTCTCTGTGGCTCAGTCGGCCAACGCTATCCGACGATTCCGCTGCTCACGTAACTCCTAAGTACCGGAGCGCCACGGAGCCAAAATCCGATTGTTCGACCCGCACACAAACAAAAAAAACAGAAATCCCATGAAAAAGCTGATCGTTCCAGTATTGATTGCCCTTTCGACAACGACACTTCTTACCGGCTGCATATTATCCATCGGCGGAGGCACTACAGCCAAACCGGTATCGGCCACCGTCGGACAGCAGTTGATCGACTTGCAGAATGCCAAGGATGCGGGTGCTATTACGGATGCTGAGTATCAGTCTCAAAAGTCCAGGATTCTTAGCGAGAAGTGAGCAGGGCCGCCCGACAAATTGCCGTCTCGCGCTCACCGGAGTCGTTTTTCAGTCCGGCAACGAAACAGGACCGACGGGGGCAAACGCCCACTCGGAGATGGAGTGTTTTCCCCAGGTGCAAAGCTGGATTTTTACTTTTGCTTCCCGCATACTCCGGCGATCAATGAAACTGGTCCGAGACATCTACACGGCGAAACGGGCGGCGGGCAAACCGGTTATCTCCTTTGAGTTTTTTCCACCCAAGACAGACGAAGGCGATCGCACCTTGCTGGAAAAAACCATTCCCGCCCTGCTCGCAACGAAGCCCGATTATTGCTCGGTGACTTACGGCGCTGGCGGCAGCACGCGCGACAAGACGTTGATGATCGTCGATCGCATTCAGAAGGAACACGGGCTCACCGCCGTTGCGCATTTGACCTGTGTTTCAGCGACGAGGGAAGAGATTGCGAAGCTGCTCGAA
>JBQCEJ010000531.1:0-6455 GCA_051960355.1 Verrucomicrobiota bacterium
GCAGGGCAATGATTTCACACAATCAGAATGCACATTGAAGCGACCTGAAGGTCGCGCTCCGGGGGCAGTGTCAGGATGCACCCCAATCGCACCCCAACGCGGCGTTGCGCTTGCCTCCTTCGCTGCACTTTGAAATGATAAACGAGACATGCCAGCCTCGTGTTCAAACCGGATACGCTCCCTGTTCTTCGCGTTGATTGTGAGTTGCGCCCTGGCCCGATCTTTGCCGGCCGCAGTTTTTGCCAGTGAATCCAACTTCGCCATCGCGGTCTGGCGCACGGAACAAGGGCTGCCACAGAATTTCATCAAAGGCGTCTTGCAGGCGCACGACGGTTATCTCTGGGTCGCCACCTTCAACGGTCTGGCCCGGTTTGACGGCGTGCGGTTCACGGTCTTCGACGTTGGAAATACTCCCGAGCTGAGGAACAATCTCGTCAACCGCATCTTCGAAGACTCGCAAGGGCGGCTCTGGGTGGGCCATGACAATGGGGATATCGAGCTTTACGCGGAGGGAAATTTTGTGAGGCTCGAAGTTCCCAAGGAGTGGCCGACGCAACCCATCGATAATATCGCCGAGGATGCCGCGGGTGGTATTTGGGTTCTGAATCGCGATGGCTGGCTGTTGCGCGTCGATCCGAGCCTGAAGGTAGAAAAAATCTTCAAGACCGATCCGCTGGGCGATTTCCTAGTGCGCGATCTCGCGGGGCGGATTTGGGTTCGCAAAGCTGCGCCCGGCGGTTGCCTGTTTCAGACGGTCGATTCAACTGCGCCGCTGGCGACGCCGCCGCTGGAAAGCAATGCGCGGGCGTTTGCCAGTCGCAAGGGCGGCCTCTGGATCGTGGAGAAGGACCGTGTGCGCCGTTGGGATAAAGGCCAGTGGGTTGAGGAGCGGCGGGCATTTCCCGCCTTGGACATGTTCCATCCCGTCCTGCTGGAAACACGGGACGGTTCCCTGGTCGCCGGCTGTTTCAAAAGCGGACTCTACATTCTGAGACCCGACGATGAACTGCAACAGGTGACCACCGCTTCGGGCCTCGCCCACGATTGGGTTTACTGCCTGGGGGAAGATCGTGAAGGAAACCTCTGGGTCGGCACCGGCGGCGGCGGTCTCAACATGCTTCATGCGCGCCGGGTGAAAATGTTGAATGCGCCGGACAACTGGCTGGGGCGCGCCGTGCTTTCCGTTGCGCCGTCGGACAATGGAGGTCTATGGATCGCCACCGAAGGCGCGGGCATTTATCATTCGCAGGGCACCGAGGTGAAACCCATTCCGCAGAACAGCAATTTGCCCACGAGTGTTTTCTGGTCGGTGCTGGAAAAGAGCAATCAATCCGTCTGGCTCGGCTCGTGGGATGAAGGATTGTTCTTGCTCAGCAACGGCGTCGCGCGAGTTACTCCGAAGGGCAGGCCAATTCCACCCGAAGTGGTTTGTCTCTACACGGATCGCCACGAGCGTCTGTGGGTCGGTACGACGGCGGGTTTGGGTTGCCTCGAAGGCGGTAAGTGGACCGAATACGCCGCCGGGCAGGATCTTCCCAAGCCGGATGTGCGTTGCCTCACGGAAGCGGCCGATGGCAGCATCTGGTTTGGAACCATGGGCGCGGGCCTTTGCCGTATCCAGGGAAACCAGGTGGATCGATTCACCAAAGCGGACGGCCTGGTGAACGATTACGTCTGGGCATTGTGGGCCGCCCCCAACGGCGATCTTTGGATTGGCACTTGCGGCGGCGGGCTTTCGCGGTTTCATGATGGAAAATTCACTTCGCTGACCACGCGGCAGGGTTTGCCAAGCAATGTCATCTGCCACATTGATCAGGACGCCCGGGGCGATCTGTGGATGAGTTCCTACGGCGGCATTTTTCGCGTCACGTTGAATGCCTTGAATCGCTGTGCCGACGGCGCTGAGCGAATGGTCGATTGCCTCGTGTATGATCGCGCGGATGGACTCAGTACGCTGGAATTTTCGGGAGGTTGCCAGCCCTCGGGTTGCCGGATGAAGGACGGCCGGCTGTGCTTCGCCACTCGGGCAGGCGTGGCCATTGTCGATCCGGCGCAGACCCCGCTCAACCTGTTGCCGCCGCCCGTGCTGATTGAAGAATTTCTGGTGGACGGCAAGGTGCAATCCACGCCCTCGCATTCTGACGGCACCGCCGGCGAAGTCATGGAACTCCAACCCGGCGAGCGGCGCATTCAAATCCGCTTTACGGCGTTGAGCTTTTCAGCGCCCGAACGGGTGCGCTTCCGTTATCAGATGGAAGGTCTGGACAAAGGCTGGGTCGATGCCGAGGCGCGGCGCTCGGTGGATTACACGTATCTGCCGCCCGGCAAATATCGTTTCCGGGTGATGGCGTGCAACAGCGATGGCGTTTGGAATGAAAAAGACGCTTCGCTCGCGTTCACGGTCCTGCCGCACTTCTGGCAGACCTGGTGGTTTTCAGCTTCGTGTTGGCTGGCCGGTTTCGGCCTGCTGGCCGGGAGCGCCCTGGTCGCCCTGCGCCGCCGCCATCGCCGTCGGCTCGAAGTGCTGGAGCGCCAGCGCGCTTTGGAGCACGAGCGCGCCCGGATCGCCGAGGATATTCATGATGAACTGGGCGCGAGCCTCACCCGCATCATCATGTTCAGCCAGTCGGCGCAAGCCAAGTCGAAGGCGGGCCAGTCCTCCCTGCATGAGGTCAATACGATTTTCACCACCGCCCGCGAAGTCACCCGTTCGATGGATGAAATCGTCTGGGCGATCAATCCCAAACACGACACGCTGGGAAGCCTGGCCGCATACCTGGCGAATTATGCCAGTGAGTTTCTGGAACCGACCGGAGCGAGCTGCGACTTGAATTTCTCCATTGTGCATCCTGATCGGCGCATCAGCGCGGAGGTGCGGCATGATCTATTCCTGGCCTTCAAGGAAGCGCTGAACAACGCGGTGAAGCATTCCGCGGCGAACAAGATCGCCGTCTCGTTGCAGGAGGGCGCGGACCAGTTTGTCTTGTCTGTGCACGATGACGGCCAGGGTTTCGAGTCGCAGGTCATTGCCGGGCGCGCGAGCGAAGCTGTGGGCACCTGGCGCGGCAACGGCTTGCAAAACATGCGCAAACGGCTGCGTGCAAACGGAGGCGATTGCCAGATCGAAAGCCATCCCAACAAGGGAACGCAGATCCAGTTCACCATGCCCCTCAGCGAAGACCATGAAGATTAAAAAAACCCAAGCCTCACCTGTTCAGGCGGGGAGACAACCGTTGCCGCCCGCCGTACAGTCTTCCGCGATGAAAATGCCGGTTGCGATTGTGGAAGACGATACGTTGGTGAGGGGTCTGTTGAGCGAATGGCTGAATGATACGCCCGAGTTCTGCTGTGTCAGTTCGCACGAAAGCGCTGAAGAAGCTCTCATTCACGTGCCGCGCAATCGGCCTTCCATCGTGCTGACCGACATCAATCTGCCGGGCATCTCCGGGATCGAGCTGGTGCGGCAATTGAAGCCCGCGTTGCCGAAGACTCAATTTCTGATGCTCACGGTTTATGGCGACACCGAGCACATCCTCCAAGCGCTGGAAGCGGGAGCGGTGGGCTATCTGTTGAAACGCTCCACCCGCGAGGAATTGGTGGCGTCGCTTCAACTGGTTTCCCTGGGCGGTTCGCCGATGAGCAGCGGCATTGCCCAACGGATTGTGCAGACGATTCAAACCCGGCCTCCGAACAATCCCGGCAAGGTCACGCTCTCGCCCCGCGAACGGGAGATTCTGCACCTCTTGGCCAAAGGCCATCAGGAAAAGCAGATTGCGGCCGAGTTGAAAATCAGCCAGCACACCGTTCACGCGCACATCCGCAGCATCTACGAAAAGCTCCAGGTGCATTCCCACGCGCAAGCCGTTGCCAAATACGGTGGCATGGTCTGACACCCGCTTCCGGCTTTTGACCTTCTCTCAACCAGCCCTTGGCTGTCGGCCCGCTCGTTTACGGAAACAACCTTGTATCCACGTGCCTGCTCCGGAGGCAGCGGGGATGAATTGACCCTTCCGCCGAATGCCGTTAGGATTTCGACCGTGGCGAACGCAGACCGTTTCGATCGTCACATCTCAATTTGCATCCGTAGCTCAATTGGATAGAGCTTCTGACTTCGGATCAGAAGGTTACAGGTTCAAGTCCTGTCGGATGCACCAATCTCAAATGCCGCAGAATCAACTGTTTCTGCGCTTGGCTTGCAACCCTTACAAAGACCCAGAGAAACTGCTTGGCCAATTCTTGGCCAATTTTTGGGTCAGGGTTCTTTGCAACAATAGGACGCGGCATTTTAAGCTAGAGAAGGTCAGTGTGGTCCTGACGCCGGCATTCACGAATGGCGCGGCTGGTTTCCACCACTCAAGTAGCGGTGAATTTCGGTTCGCGGAATCAGCACACACCGAAGGCCGGGGAGCTTTCGGAGCACTTTTCGTCGAACGAGGCGGCGAATCGTTTCTTCACATACGCCCAATTCAGCAGCGCTGCTTTTCACGTCGAGGGTTTGGCATTCGGTTGTTGGCGTCGTATTCATAACGAGACAACACATTGCTACTCACCGCGACTTCTTTGGTGTAGCGCATACACAGACGTTCTTTGTTGCGACGCGGCAATCATACACGGACTGCGGCGCGTTTTGCCGTGCGTGGACGGTGATTTTTCTGCGCATGGCTTTCTGAAGTCTTCTGTTCGACAGTCTCGCTCGCCTCGGTCTCTACCTGGCTTGGAGCTTGGTTCTTGGTAAGATCTAGCTGCTCCTCGATTTCGCTCTGACGACGGCTCAGATGCTGATAGTGCTCCTCTTTCTCGAATGGTGCGCCGACCTTCGTTTCGAGTTCCTTCGTGCGCTTTTGGGCGTCCGCGATGTCGCTGTCCAACTTGGTCGCTCGTTCTTCAAATCCTTGGACGGTGGCTTCGAGCGACCGGATTGTTCCCAAGGCAGTATCGGTGACACGCGCAGCGTAACTATTCTTGCCGCGCACAACGACTTCGACCGTGCCGTTAAAGCTGGGCCGAAGAAACAGATTGAAGCCTGCGAAGCGCCCGAGACGAACGTCGTCGCCAATACGGTTCTTCATCTTTTCTGCACGGTGCAGGATCAATTCTCCGGCGATGCCCCGGTTGTTGATTTCCTGGCCGTCGAGTTCGATGATGAATTTCTCGCCGGAAGTATCCTGGCGTGTGGCGATGTCTTGACGCAGGCTGGCGAGACGGCTCGTGGCGGTCTCCGCGTCTTCACGCGCGTAGCGCAAATTTCCACGAATGCGGTATTGCTCCTCGGCGTGAGCGGAGCGCAAGCGGGTGAGCCGGATCAATTCCGCGTCCACTTGGGCTTTTTCGATCACCAGAGGGTTGCCGGAAGCGATGGCCTTAACCTCGGCGTAGGTGAGTGCCGCCGAATCCAAATCTTCCAGCCGCCGAATCGTCATGTCGCCGCTCATCACCTGTGCGATGAACTTCGCTTTCGTCTCCAGCGTTTGCCACATGTAGGCGTCAAATGAACCTTCGGTAACGTAGCGGAAGACGGAGACGACCTTGTTCTTGTTGCCCTGGCGGAGGATTCGACCTTCGCGCTGCTCCACGTCGGACGGGCGCCAAGGCGCGTCGAGATGATGCAGCGCAATCAGCCGCTCCTGCACATTCGTCCCGGAGCCCATCTTCTGCGTGCTGCCGAACAGCACGCGGACCTTGCCGGACCGCACATCTCGGAACAGCGCCAGCTTGGAAGCATCCGAGTCGTAATCCTGAATGAATGCGATTTCGTTTGTTGGGATGCCAAACCGTTCCAGTTTGTCGGCCATGTCGCGATACACCGAGAACCCCTTGTCCTTTGGCGTCGAGAGATCACAGAACACGAGCTGCGTAGAGCGATTATCTGTCGTTGCCTGCCAGATACGATGAATGTTTTCCACAGCTTGATTCACCTTGCCTTGCGGTTCATCCGGCGCAGCGGGTTTCATCAGGCGAAGATCCAGTGCGGCTTTCCGGCCCTCGGAGGTAATCTTGAGCATGTTGTCCTTGCTCGCATCAACTCGACTGGTTTTCAGCTTTTCCGCGCGCTTAGCGAGGGATTGGACAAACTCCTTCAATTCTTCTGAGGCGGGCGCGTTGCGGATGGCGGGCTTCTCACCGTCGAGTTTTGGACGCGGCAGATTGAGCATGGCCGCCGTTTGCACATCGGCAGACTGGCGGAACATCTGCATAAGTTCCGGCACGTTGATGAACCGGGCAAAGCGGGTGTTGAGCCGGTAACCCGCGCCATCCGGTGAAAGTTCCATTGCCGTGACCGGTTCGCCGAAGGTTGCCGCCCAGGAATCAAAGTGATGCAGATTGTGCTTCTTCAATGCGTCGGGCTGGAGATACCGCTGCATCGTGAACATCTCGGCCATGCTATTGGCAATGGGGGTGCCCGTGGCGAAGACCACGCCCCCGCCGCCGTTGAGGGATTGCACATGGCGCACCTT
>JBQCEJ010000532.1:0-4974 GCA_051960355.1 Verrucomicrobiota bacterium
CTGAGGATCGTAGTTTAGAATCCCTTGGACGGGGGGCAATCCCAAACAGGTTGACCGCATGAATACGAAACAAAACAAGTTTAGAATCCCTTGGACGGGGGGCAATCCCAAACGCGGAAGCTTCGCGGTTGTGCGTTTTAAATAGTTTAGAATCCCTTGGACGGGGGGCAATCCCAAACCGGATGCGCTTGGGCTTGCCCGCGCTGTTCAGTTTAGAATCCCTTGGACGGGGGGCAATCCCAAACGGCTGCAACCGCAATTCGCGAAGCGCCTGGAGTTTAGAATCCCTTGGACGGGGGGCAATCCCAAACAAAAGCATTGAGACGGTTGCGATGATGCCCAGTTTAGAATCCCTTGGACGGGGGGCAATCCCAAACTTGCGTCATGGGCGGCATGTGTCTCAAAGCAGTTTAGAATCCTTTGGACGGGGGCAATCCCAAACGCGCGCGATGCACGGATTGCCATTGCGTGCAGTTTAGAATCCCTTGGACGGGGGCAATCCCAATCACAGGCTAACGGACAAAGATAGCTTTGGCCGACGAAGGAGCGCCGAAGCTATCGGTGGTTGAACGAGCCCGGTAAGATTTCGAGCCCCCCGTTTTGGGAATCAAGGCAAAGCTGTCGCCGCGGATGCAAGATCGGCCAAGTATTAAGTACAAAATGAAGGGGCGTTGGTGAGACGCCCCATTGAGATTTGCGCTGGCGCTGTTTTAATTGATCCCGAGCAGTTCGACCTCAAAGACGAGCGTGCTGTTCGGTGGAATCAAAGGGCTGGGGCTGGTCGGGCCATAAGCGAGATTGGCTGGAATCTCGAACTTGAATTTGTCGCCCACTTTCATGAGTTGCAGGCCTTCGGTCCAGCCGGCAATGACCGCGTTCAAAGGAAAGGTGGCTGGCTCGCCGCGTTGAACGGAACTGTCAAACACCGTCCCGTCGAGCAATGTGCCGTGATAATGAACTTTCACAGTGTCCGTCGGCTTGGGCGAAACGGTGCCCTCGCCGTGTTTCAACACCTGGTATTTCAATCCGCTGGCGGTGGTGGTCCAGCCGCTGGCTTGCTCGCCGGTCGGTGCCGTCGTTTTGCTGCATCCGGCCACGCACAAAGCCACGGCCAAAGTAATGGAGAGTTTTGATATCATCGCAAAAGTCTCGTCAACGCGCAGCGCCAGCGCAAGGCGACTTTCGTTTCGGATCAGCAACTGCGACGGTGTGGAAGTTGAGGCCAGAACGCTTCGCATCTTTCGCCCGGGGAAAGACAAGATCAGGCCTACATTCTCCCTTGGCGAAAAAGCTGAACCGGACGTAGATTCAGACCGTGAGAGTGAGGCCTCCATTCGGAACTGTTCAAAAAGGAATCCTTTTCTATGAAAGATTATCTACCTGCTGACATCCGTAATTTCGCTGTCGTCGGACACGCTTCCTCCGGGAAAACCATGCTGTGCGAAGCCATGCTGGCCTGTGCTGGCGTGATCAATCGCATGGGCAGCATTGCCGCCGGAACGACCGTCTCCGATTATCACGAGAGCGAAAAGCAACGGCAGATTTCCGTTTCGGCGTCGCTCATGCATCTGGAATGGCTGGACAAGAAGTTCAATCTTTTGGATTGCCCCGGTTACGCGGATTTCATCAGCGAAGGTCTGGGCGCGCTGCGGGTCGGCGACTTCGCTTTGATCGTGGTGAACGCAAAAGACGGGATTGGCGTCGGGACCGATGCGGTTTGGAAATACGCGACGCAGTTCGGGATCCCGAAGATGATCGTGGTCAATGCGTGTGACAAGGAGGGCGTGGACTTCGATCGCGTGCTGACGCAAATCCGCGAGCACTTCGGTGCCAACGTGTTTCCGCTGACTTTGCCGGTCAATCCGGGGCCGGGCGTCAATCAGGTGCTGGATGTGCAGCGCGACGAGATTATCACCTACGCCACGGACAAGAGCGGCAAGTTCACGGAATGGGCCGCCTCCGGCGCATGGAAGGAACGCGTCGACGCGTTGCACAAGGAGTTGATCGAGCATGTGGCCGAGTCGGAAGACGCCTTGATGGAAAAGTTTTTTGTCCAGGGCGGCTTGTCGGAAGAGGAATGGCGCGCTGGCATTCATCAGGCGATTCAGAACCAGGTTTTTGTCCCGCTGTTTGTCACGTCGGCAGAAGAAAACATCGGGGTGGCGCGGCTGATGGATTTCATTGCCAAGTACGGTTCCTCGCCAGTGGATCGCGCGTCGGTCAAGGCTTTGGATCTGGAAGGCAAGGAAGTGAAAGTGGATTTGGGTGGCGCGGAGCCGGTGTGTTACGTGTTCAAAACGATGAGCGAGGCGCAGTTCGGGGAGTTGTCTTTCTTCCGCGTTTACTCCGGTCAATTGAAGTTTGGCGCGGAACTGTTCAATACCGACCGGCGCATCACGGAAAAGATCGGGCAAATTTATATTCTCAACGGCAAGAACCGCGTCTCGGTCCCGGCGTTGAACTCGGGCGACATTGGCGCCGTGGTTAAATTAAAGGATACGCACACCGGCAACACGCTTTGCAATCCGAAGCACCCGGTTTCGCTGCCAAAAGTGGAGTATCCCAAGCCGAACATTCACGCCGCGCTCAAAAGCACCTCCAAAGGCGAAGAGGACAAAATCGCCTCCGGTCTGGCTGCATTGCATCACGAGGATCCGACTTTTCTGCATCACGTGGATGGCGAAGTGCATCAGACGATTCTTTCTGCGCAGGGCGAGTTGCACCTGGAAGTCATCGCGGACCGGTTGCGCCGCCGTTACGGCGTGCATGTGGAACTTCAGGAACCGCGCGTTCGCTATCGTGAAACGATCAAGGGCAAAGGCGAATCGAAGTATCGGCACAAAAAGCAGACCGGCGGGGCAGGACAATTCGCGGAAGTCTGGATGCGCATTGAACCGCAGCCGCGCGATAGCGGAGTGGAATTCAAACAATCACTCGTCGGCCAGAACGTCGATCGCACGTTCGTGCCGTCGGTCGAGAAGGGCGTGCAGAAAGTTTGCGCGGAAGGCGTGCTGGCTGGGTATCGCGTCGTGGACGTGAAAGTGGATTTCTATGATGGCAAAATGCATCCCGTCGATTCCAAGGACATCGCCTTCCAGATTGCCGGTTATTTTGCCTTCAAGGAATCATTCACCAGCGCGCGGCCGTGTTTGCTGGAGCCCATTCACACGGTGGAGATCCGGATTCCCGAGGATTGCATGGGCAAGGTGATGGGCGATCTGTCGAGTCGGCGCGGAAGGATCATGGGCATGGACAGCGAAGGCAGCTTTCAAATCATCAAAGCCGAAGTTCCGGCCAAGGAACTTTACCGCTATTCCAGCACGCTGCGTTCACTGACGGGCGGCCGCGGAGTGCACACGGAAGAGTTCAGCCGTTACGAAGAAATGCCGCGGGAAGCAGAGCAAAAGGTCATTGAGGAATCAAAGAAACACCGGCAGACGCACAACGGCGAGGCGCATTGAAGCCGGGCCGGGAAACGGCCTCATTCCTCATCAAACTTGCGCTTGATCAGGCTTTCGATTTCGGCAATCGCCTTGGAAGCATCGGAGCCTTCGGCAATCACCGTCAAGGTGCTGCCCGGGCCGGCGGCGAGCATCATCAGGCCCATTATGCTTTTGCCGTTCACTTTTTCGCCGTCTTTTTCCACGAAAATATCGCATGCAAACCGGTTGGCGGTTTTTACGAACATGGCTGCCGGCCGGGCATGAATGCCAAGCTTGTTCATCACCTGAAACTCTTTCGTCATGGCGGCAGCTTCTTCTGGAAGTTTCTTTGCGCTCATCGGATACGCATTAAATTAACGGCTCTTTGTATTTTGGCTAATCAAATAACTGGGGACAAACGTGTAAAGCCGCTGCTGACGCACCCCGGGCGCCACGCCGATGCGTTCCGCTCAGCAGACGCGCAGGGTTTCGAGTTTGAGGATTTGTCCCAGCTTCTCAAGCTTGTCCGCGATGTGGCCCACGCCAATGGCGCAATGATGCGCTGGACCGGCTTTGGACCATTCATTCAGGAACGCCTTCGCGCCGATGGAAAAACGGTAGCGGCTGTTGGTATTGCCGATCTGCAGGATCGGTCCGGCAACCGATTCACCTTCGGCAATGAGCAGCAACAGGGTGCCGTCGCCGCGTTGCACCACCGAAAGCAAGGTGACGGGACCGTGTTGCACCGTCATCTGAATCGAAAGGCCTTTGCCGGGTTTACCATGATAGATTGGCAGCGGCACGAGCTTCACGCGGCCTTCGGCAATGGCGAAGTGCGCCGGACCGTCGTGCCCAAGATAAACGACATCGTCTTTGAAGTCGGCCAGGTAAAGCTCGGAGAACGAACCGCCCACGCCAAAGCTGTCCATGATCTTCATCGCCTGAACGTTCTTGATTTCACATTCGCCCGCGACGGGAATGTTGCGTCCGGTCAGCAACGTGTTGCCAGCGATGACTGACGTCACAATGTTCTGATACGGATTGCCTGCGGTGCCTTCGTAATAATAGGCGAGTGAGCCGAGCTTGTGTTTGGCAATGAGCGCGTCCAGAGCGCAGGAAGTCTGGGCGGCGCGCTTCAGTTCGCTGGCTTCGCATTCATGCGTGACGTCGAACGTGTTCTGAAATTCCTGCACCTTGGCTTTGATCTGGCCGGGCGTGACGGCTTCGCGTAGTTCGTGCAGTTCGCACATTTCGAGCAGTTCGAAATGATTGCCGAAGGCGGCGGATTGCTGGGTCATGTCGCTGTAAACATCGAGCATGCCGCAGTAATAATGACCAAGCACACCGACGCGATTATTGCGCATGGCATCGGCGACCTTGGCCGCTTCCACCCAATCCTGAATCTCTTTCCAGGCGGCTTCCTCTTTGAGATAACCGCTGACGAGGTGATAGGAAATGCCGGCGCGATTGAAAACCGAGGCGATTTCCGGGCAACTGCAAGCCTGGCAATGTTCGAGCCAGAGACCGGTCATGAGGCCGCGGTCGCCGAGTG
>JBQCEJ010000533.1:0-11376 GCA_051960355.1 Verrucomicrobiota bacterium
CCCATTGTAGGTTGGCGGCGCTGGCGCTCAGGGCCGCAAGGATTATGCAGGCGAGTATGCGAGCTGTGGTCTTCATGGTTGATGTTGTGTTAGGTTTTTCAAAGTTGGTGGGGGCAGTCGCTGTTTCTAAATTATGCCCAATGAACATCAGCGGGCACGGCCGGGGCTTCACAGGGAATTTTTACCCATGTAATCATCCTTATTGCTGGCCAGATCCTGCCAGTTCCATTTTTCCACATGGCCATCACAGAAGCCGATGACACACCGATTCTTGCCATCATGCCGCACTGCGGGTTGTTTCAGGTCGTTGACAATTCCCGGATACCAATAGGCAGGAAAATCCCCGGTGGTATAATATCCACAAGTCGGCTGGGTATTGTTCCAGACCTTTTTCAACTGACCAATGTCCCCAAACAGCCAGAGTTGAGAGGAACGCCGGAGGGCGGACAACTTTTTTGAACCACCTGCGTCTGGATAGCTGCATATATTTCCGTGACAAGGGCCATAGCCCTGCATGGCCACACCCAAGGAGGTGACCTTGGCGGGATCGATATCGGCATCCTCAACCGCGGGACAGCGCCAGACAGAGCTTGCATTGGTCTGCGCGACCGGAGAGAGATAGGATTGCATCAGAATAAACCACCAATTGGATTTGCCCGCGGTGGTCCACGCCTGCGCATACGCCAGCCCATTGATGGGTGGCAAAAAATCCTGGTTATCGCTGGCGTAAAGCATGGATGCCAGGCCGATTTGCTTGACGTTGTTGACGCAACTGATGGATTTGGCTTTATCTTTGGCCTTGGCCAGGGCCGGCAAAAGCATGGCCGCCAGAATCGCTATGATTGCAATGACCACCAGTAATTCGATTAGCGTGAAGGCGGCCCCAAGGTTTCGGTGCGAAACTTTCCGCGAGCAAAGGGAGCGTGGTTTCATGTTCACGACAATACCGCGCGGGTTGTAAAAAACTACCCGTCAAAATTAACGGAGCGGCCACGCGTGTCCAAATTAGGTTTTAAAAAGAAGCTGAAAAGATCTCCGTCATTGATGAGAAGGAGGTGGAAAATCAAAACCACAAACCCTTTCCCTCGCCGCGCAGCCGCGGCTAAACAATCTCCAAGGGACACTTCGGCAACGCTTCCAGAAAGGCCTGGCCGTATTGTTTCACGAGAATGCGATTGTCGAGAACGACCACGATGCCGCTGTCGCTTTTGGTCCGGATCAACCGGCCCACGCCTTGACGAAATTTCAAGATCGCTTCCGGCAATGAAAATTCCGCGAAGGAATTGCCGCCGCGAGCTTCGATCGCTTCGATGCGCGCCTCGATCAACGGATGATCCGGCACCGCAAAGGGCAGGCGCGTGATGATGACATTGCTCAGCGCTTCGCCAGGAACATCGACGCCCTGCCAGAAACTGTCGGTGCCGAACAGCACCGAGTTCACGTCGTCCTTGAACTTTTCCAGCATGACCGATCGCGGCGTTCCGGTTCCTTGAACGAAACAGGAGACGCCCAGGCGATCGAAAAATCGTTCCAGACGCGCGGCCATTTCCTGCATCAACTTGTAGCTGGTAAATAACACGAACGCCTTGCCGTGGCTTTGTTCGATGAAATGTTTGATCCAATGTTCCAGCGCGTCCGAATAACCGGACTCGCGCGGATCCGGCATTTTGCTGACGGCGAAGAGCCGCATCTGCTCCGCGTAATTGAACGGCGTGCCGACCTGAAGCTGAATGGCCGATTCCGCGCCGACGCGCTTAACGAAATAGTGCAGCCCGGAAAGCGCTTTGCCGCCGCGCGCCGTTTTGAGTTTGGAAGTTTCCGCGGTTGCAGCCACCGAGGTCGCCAGCGTCGCGCTCGTCATGATGATGCTCGTGCCGCTCTCGAAGAGTCGTCGTCGGAGAAAATCGGCGACATCGACCGGCGCGGCGTTCAGCGCGAGGTTGCGCTGGGTTTTCCCCGAGCGTTCCACCCAGTAAACGTGATCGTTGGCGCGTTGATCCAGGAAGGTGGCGACTTCCTCGCGCAGTTCGGCGAGCCGGAGATTGCACTCGCGCAATTCCTCGCCCGTTTCCTTGTCTTCGCTCAGCTTGATCAATTCGCTGATGGATTCCCGAAGATTCTGGATCGGCAGCGTGACGTTGTCGGTCACCAACTCGGGCCGGCGAATCCGCAGTTCACTCCAGTTCCGCATTTTGCCGCCGGCGTTGTCGTTGCCGAAGGAGCGTTTGGCCGTGCGTTGAATGGTGTCGCACGCCTCTTCAACATTGCCAAAGAAGAAGTCCGATTCGTGCAGCAACGTTTCCACCAGACCCGCTGCCTTGCCACGGGCGAGCGTGGCCAGCAGCCCTTTCTTGGTCGCCGGATTCCAAAGCCGATGCAGCGCGTAACGGAGTTGTCCGTTGGAAACGCTCAGGCCAATGTGCCGCGACGCGACGCTTTCCATCGTGTGCGCCTCGTCAAAGATCACGAAATCGTTCTTGAACAGAATGCCATCGGCCTCTTCCTCGTCGCCCAGCCCAAGCAGCGTGAAGAAGAGCGTGTGATTCAAAACCAAAACGTCGGAAGAGAGATAGCGTTTGCGGGCGCGTTGGAAAAAGCAGAGCGGATGATCCTTGGCGAAATCGGATTGGTAGCCGCACTTTTTGGCCGAGCACAATCCTTTCTCTGAACAAACCTGCGACCAGACCTTGCCGTCCGGTTCGATATCGAAATCCGAAAGGCTGCCGTCCTTAGTTTGTTGGGACCATTCGTAAATGCGCTGGAGCTCCTGCGCTTCGGACGAGGTAAACAAGCTGCCGGTCTGCTGCATCGCTTTTTGGAGGCGGCGCGTGCAAAGGTAATTTCCGCGGCCCTTGAGCATGGAAAAGCTGAACGTCACCGGCAGCACCTGCGTGAGCATGGGCAGATCTTTTTCGATGAGCTGCTCCTGCAGATTGATCGTGTGCGTGGAGACCACCGCTTTCTTTTTCTGGCTCACCGCAAAGAGGATCGCGGGGATCAAGTAGGCCAGGCTTTTGCCGACGCCGGTTCCCGCTTCCACCGCGAGATGCTCCCGATTCTGGAGCGCGCGCGCGACAGCGACGGCCATTTCCTGTTGCTGCGGACGGAACTCGAAGTTCTTGGCGTGTGACAGCAAACCGGTTGGGGAAAAGAGCGTTTCGACCTGCGCAATGAGGTCGGCTCCGCCGGGCACTGGTTCAATCACACTGATCATTCAAGCAGAAGGTAATCCGCCGAGGTTACGGCAAGTCAACTGAGTTCGCAAATCAGGCTCGTGGAAATCCAGCGATTCTCGTTTTGCGGCGGCGCGCGGCGTTCACGTCGCTTCGATGTGGAAGAATACGGGCGCTTCAAATATCCGATGCTTTTGAAAATCGGAACAGTGATGCGGGATGAATCCCGCGCTCCGACGGCCTCGGTTCGCGTCAGGCCAGCTGCGTGTTCAGCCCGTGACCATCGCGATAACCGGGCTGGCGATAGCAGGTGTAACGATTGTTGAGATTCAACATCGCCATCTTGGTCGTGAGTTCCTGCATCTCGCCCTGTGGCATCGGTTTGAAGTTTCGCGCGATCTCGACATTCTCGCGCAGGTTTTGAAGGGATTTCATCCCGACGATCTGCACCGTAATCGGGTGGCTCAGTGAAAAGCGGATCGCCTTTTCGGCCGTGATCTTGCCGTCGCGCACCACGCGTCCATTGCCGCCCAAGCTCTTGATGGCGAGCGCGCCCATCTGGCGTTTCACTACTTCCGGCAAGACCTGCGTGCGAAAACCTTCGCGATTATGTTCAAAGGCATTGATCGGCATCAGCACGGCATCGAAGGGATAATCATGCTTCAACATCGCGAGATGCAGTTCGGCGCTCTGATGTCCGGTGAAACCAACGTAACGCACTTTGCCTTGCTTCCGCGCGAGCTCCAGCGCCTCGATCGCGCCGCCGGGGGCGAACGCCGCTTCGACCTGTTGCATGCTGTGAATTTCGTGAATCATCCAAAGATCCAGATGATCGGTTTGCAGCCGCTTGAGCGATTCCTCCAGATGCGCCATGGACACTTCTTTGCCTTTGCTGTGAGAACAATCCTTGGTCATCAGAAAAACGCGATCGCGCCAGCCGCCCTTGAGCGCTTTGCCCATCACGATCTCTGAGCGGCCCTCGTTGTATTCCCAGGCGTTGTCCATGAAATTGACGCCCCCTTCGATCGCTTCGTGAACAATGGCAATCGATTCCTGCTCCGTGGCCGCGGTTCCCAGCGTGTGGCCGCCCACGCCGATGATGGAAACCATTTCACCGGTCCGGCCAAGTTTGCGTTTGGGAATTTCTCCCGGCTTGATCGCCGGCGTCGAATTGGTTTCGGCGGCATTGAGCACCGGTGGTACGGCCAATCCTGCGGCGGCCAGGCTCAGGCCTTTGAGAAAATCACGGCGATCCAATGGAGAGAAATGTTCCGGGTTCATGTTGTGTGATTCCTGTTCGACCGGAAATGCCGGCTTTAATTCACATCAATGGACGCGGCCCCGGGCGTTTCGGTTTCAAAGCACCGCGCTGGTGCTGAGCACGACTCGCAAGTTCGCCGTCGCGCCGGGCGCCAGCGACAGCTTGCTGCTCGCGACGTTGCCGGATTCCACGCAAACCATGTGCTGATGTTCTTCGACTGCGAAGTCCGGCATGAGTTGCGTTGTCCAGGGATTCCAAACCACCGTTGAATTGGAGCCGCTCTTGGCCACGCGAATTTTCCGGCCGAACTTCGCATCGTGGATTTCCACCGTGCTGCTGGTGTCGAGATACGTGCGATTGGTTTCTTTCGTGATGCGAATGGCGTCTTCGGATTCCTGCTTGCGCGTGCCTTTGTCCGCTTTGTCGAGGTAATGAACGGATTTCAGCCCAGCAATCGAAACATCCCGGATGTCGCCAACCGCGAAATAAGTGTGCAGGCAATTCTCAAAATCCAGATCGCGATCCGCCGATAGATTGGTCGTAATCAATTCCATCGTCAGCGTGTCCGTCACGGTGACAACGAACTCGGTCTTGAACTGCGGCCAGGCGACCGAGGCCGGCGTTTCTGGAAGTCGCAACCGCAAGGTCGCTCCACCTTTGGGTTCAGCGGCGGTTGAAATGATTTCCCATTGGGTAATCCGTGCGAAACCGTGCATGACGTCGCCTTCACACGGGCCAAACCACGGAAAACAAATCGGCACGCCGCCGCGAATGGCTTTGCCGGCGGTAAAGTGGCTGAGCCGGCTCATGAACAGCAGCGGCGGTTCGCCCCGCTTTTGAAAACCAGTCACCTGCGCGCCATAAACGTAAATCTCCGCCGTGCTCGACGCGGTCTGGATGTTGGCTTTGGGCAAGCCGCCGTTTCCCGCGCTGAAACGGATCACTCCCGGAATTTCAAATGGTTCAAATGCCTTCATACTCAGTTTTGTTTCGGTCGCTTGATGACAATTTCGATCTGCGGTTTGTTCTTGGCGATCAAGCTTGCGCCGAGGACTCCGCGCCAGTTGGTGGCGGGATAAATAACCGAGCTGCGTCCGATCACACTGCCGGGATTCAAAACCGAATTGCAGCCGATATCGGCGCCGTCGCCGATCAGCGCGCCGAACTTGCGCAAGCCGGTGTCAAAAACTGTTCCGTCGGCCTCGACCTTCACGTTGCCCGGCAGCGAGCGGAAGTTGGAGAGAATGACGCCCGCGCCGAGGTGCGCCTTGTGGCCGAGAATGGTATCGCCGACGTAATTGAAGTGCGGCACCTGACAGCCGTTGAAGAGGAGCGTGTTCTTGAATTCGCAGGAATTTCCCACAACGCAGCCGTCGCCGATGATGACGTGCTCGCGGAGATAGGCGTTGTGGCGAATCTGGCAATTGCGCCCGATGATCGCCGGGCCTTTGATCATTGCGCCGTCTTCGATCACGGTGCCTTCGCCGATGAACACTTTGTCGCCGATGAATGCGTGGCCTTCGCAGCGACCGTGATTGGCGGGGCGGACATTGGTCTCTACGTAATCCTTGATCCGCTTCAGCGCTTCCCAGGCGAACTCGAGGCCGTCGAAGAGCGCGGCGTGTTCGGTTTCCTTCAAGTCAAACAGGTCGGCAGGTTTGAACATGGGCAAACGGTAGGAAACTTTCCGTGCCGGGAAAAGTTAAATGGTCGGGGAAGGGTCACTCAGCCGTTGCTTCTTGGCGAGTTGACTTTGCAAGAAAAACGCCTAGTTTTGCGCCCACGATGAACAGCCCCGACCCTCTGGTACCAATCAAAAGAGGGGAAATCGCAATTCTATTATCCACCCGTGGACGGCCAGAAAAGCTTCTGGAAGTCTTCACGTCATTGAAGAACAGCACCGTGGGTAAGGACCGGATCGCCCTTTGGCTTTACGTCGACGAGGATGATTCGGTGACCCGGAAGGCAATTGACGGGCGCCACTTTCCTGAACTGGGATTTCCCGTGCATTGGCATATCGGGCCGCGTACTCCAGACTGGGGCCAAACATACCATGTTTTATGGACCGAATCGGGACGGTCGTCTGAAGTTTACATGATTGCCAATGATGATGTCCGGTTTGAAACAGTAGGTTGGGACAATATTCTACGCGAGGAGTTTGCGCGCTGTCCGGACGGCATCGTGCTGGCCTGTCCCTATGATCCGGTTGCTCCCGAGATAGCCACTTTCCCGATTCTCGGCGGAGGCTGGCTGAACACGATGGGGCGGATTTACGCGGGGTACTTTCATTACTGGTTTGATGACATGTGGGTTGACCAGATCGGTCGCATGATCGGCCGTTACATCAACATTCCGATCCTGCTCTCGCCGATAAAAGGCAAAGGAAAAACGCAGCGCATGCGTTGTCTGCCTTTCTGGACCCGATTTTTTCAACTCACCCTGCGCGAGCGCAAAGAAGCCGCCGTCAAACTGATCAATGCCATGTATCCCAAAGATGAGAAAGCCCGTTCGGCCGCTCTGGCAAAAATGCAGGAAATCGCCGCCTCGTTCGAGAAGGACGCGCCGGAGTTTTCCGATTTGTATCACGTGTTCCAAGAGGAGCGGCACACAGCCATGTCCCCTGAAGAGCGCGACCGGTTTACACCGCTTTACTTCAAACAAGAGACTCACGCGGTCTCGCGGCTGCTCTCCTTTGCCCAGGATCATCTCGATAAAAAAGAATACGCTGAAGCCCTAAAATATCTTGAGGCAACCCAAATGGCCGATGTGCGGGTAAGGCAGGCTCACCTGATGAAAATCCAATGCCTGCGTGCTCTGGGGCGGACCTCGGAAGCGGACGCATTGTCAAGAGAGTCGATTTTGACCTGGCCGCGGATGGACAAGGCCCGGCGCAGCTTCCGGTTCCTTGGCAAAGTTGCAAATGAAGGCAAAACTCTTCTCGTTGGGCTTATCAGCGGCGGGAAACGTGATCCTAACCGCAAACTGGCTGGTTGAGCATAGCTGGAACTGATTCGACTGCGACGTCATAACTTACATGTCCGAGATTGCTTCGAAAAAACTGAAAAACGAGGTCAAGGCGTTTTGGAACCAGCAAAGCTGTGACACGTGGCACACCGGCGAGGGCAAATTCACTCGCGAATACTTTGAACAGATTGAACAATGGCGTTACCGGGATCAGCCATTCATTCACTCCTTCGCCCAGTTCTCGCGTTATCATGGCAAGCGCGTATTGGAAGTCGGGTTCGGAGCCGGAACCGACTTTATTCAGTGGCTGCGAGCCGGAGCGATCGCTTCGGGCGTGGACTTGACAGAAGAAGGACTGGCTAATCTCACGCATCGGATCAACGCGTACAACCTCCCGAAACCCGAGAGTTTGCAAGTCGCCGATGCAGAGAACCTCCCGTTTGCGAGCAACACCTTCGATTTGGGCTACTCATGGGGCGTGCTTCATCACACGCCTGATACCGAAAAGGCCATTGCCGAACTGGTCCGCGTCGTCAAGGCGGGTGGAGAAATCAAAATCATGCTCTACAACCGCAGAGCTCTTATTACCTTCAAGCATTGGGTCAAGTACGCGCTACTCAAAGGCCAACCCTGGAAGAGCTTTCGTTGGACGTTGTGGCATCATATGGAAAGCATCGGCACCAAGGGCTACACCAAGGCTGAAATATTGAGAATGCTCAGCCCGCTCGGGCTTACAGATATTCGCATCGAAAATTATGTAACCTCGTGGGATCGCACTCTACTCGAGAACAAGCCTGTTCCCGTCGCAGATGCGCTGCTCAATTTCGTTGCCAATCTCACCGGCACCCGGCTGGGATTTTTCTCTGGGATAAGCGCTCGCAAGCTTTAACTGGCTTACTTTTGAATGTCCGTTTGACTTCAGCTTAAATGACCATCGCTCTCGCACAAATCAACACAACTGTCGGCGACCTCGCTGGCAATGAAGCCAAAATCCGAGCCGCTTATCTTCGCGGTGTTCAGGCCGGCGCCAGCTTGGTTGTGCTTCCAGAGCTGGCTACCACTGGCTATCCGCCTCGCGATTTGCTCCTCCGCAACGATTTTGTTTCAGCCAATCTCGCGGTCCTCGAGCGTCTGGCTCAAGCCACCGGGGACACGGCTATGGTTTTAGGCTACGTCGGTCGCAGTGAACAGCGACCGGGACGCCCTCTGACCAACGCTGTTGCCCTTTTGCAAGGCGGTAAAGTTGTGGCCAGCCGAGCAAAGACGTTGCTGCCCACTTATGATGTTTTCGACGAGGATCGTTATTTCCAACCGGCCCAGCAGAATGAGCCGGTCGCCTTTGACGGTTTTCGGGCCGGTCTGACCGTTTGTGAAGATATTTGGAACGATCAGGATTTCTGGCCAGACCGCCGATATCAAGTCGATCCCACACGCAGTTTAGTGGCGGCAGGCGTGAATCTGATCCTGAACGTCTCCGCGTCGCCTTGGCACCTCGGAAAAAACAAGCTCCGGCGCGAAATGCTCGCCAGCCTGGCCGCCAAATCGCAATGCCCGGTGGTTTACTGTAATCTGGTCGGCGGCAATGATGAATTGATCTTTGATGGATCCAGCTTGGTCTTTAACGGCCGCGGTGAACTAGTAGCCGAAGGGCGACAGTTCGCCGAAGACTTTCTGCTGGTGGATATCGATGCGGCTCCTGCGATCGTTCACCAGCAGATTTCGGAAGAAGAGCAGGTTTTCAATGCCTTGGTACTTGGGTTGCGCGACTATGCCCACAAGTGCGGATTTAAATCAGCCCTGCTGGGACTAAGCGGCGGAATCGACTCGGCTCTGACCGCTGTCGTGGCTGCGGCAGCCCTGGGTCAGGAAAATGTTCGCGGCGTTTCTCTTCCGTCTGAGTTCTCCTCTCAAGGCAGTCTCGACGACGCCCGCGCTTTGGCCGAAAACCTGCGCATCCGCTACGACGTGATCCCAATTCAACCTATGTTCGGGGCCGCCAAGGTACAGCTTCAAGAAGTCTTTGCGGGCCGACCTGAGGATGTAGCCGAAGAAAACATCCAAGCGCGTCTGCGTGGAGTGGTGTTGATGGGCATGTCGAACAAATTTGGTTCACTGCTTCTTACGACCGGAAATAAAAGCGAATCGGCCGTAGGGTATTGCACGCTCTACGGAGATATGTGCGGAGGGTTGGCGGTTATTAGTGACGTGCCAAAGCAGATGGTTTATCGCATCTCGAAATGGATTAATCGCGAGCGCGAGATCATTCCGATCGACTCGATCACCAAGGCGCCGTCAGCGGAGTTGCGCCCCAACCAGACGGATCAGGATTCACTCCCGCCGTACGATGTTCTCGATGCAATTCTCGAAGCCTATGTCGTCCAAGGGCAATCCATCGAAGAAATCACCCGATCTGGTTTCGATGTTGAAACCGTTCGCCGAATCGTGCGGTTGATTGAATTGAGCGAATATAAAAGACGCCAAGCCGCACCGGGACTGAAGGTAACAACTAAAGCCTTCGGCATTGGACGCCGCATTCCTATCGCCCAGCGCTACCGGCCTTTTGAGGTTTCGCGCGGCCCAGCCCATTGAGCAGCCAAGGCTTCGTTCAAAGCCCCGTCGGATGATCCACAAAGGTCCATGGCAGTTTGAATTTCACTGAAAGGTCGGCCGCCAGCGCTTTTACCCCAAACGTCTCGGTAGCGTAATGACCGGCGTAGAAGACGTTCAGCCCGAGCTCTTCCGCCAGCGCGTACGTCCAATGCGGGCCTTCTCCCGTAATGAAAGTGTCCACGCCCGCTTCCGCCGCTTTTTTCAAGTCACTCCCCGCGCCGCCGGTCACCACGCCGATTCGCGTGCACAACTCCTTCCCGCCAGGGATCACGACCGGCTTGGTTCCGGTTGCCTGTCCCAGACGCCGGGTCAACTCGGTTCGAGATAGTTTCGCCCGGCTCTCCAATCCAATCGCCTGTCCGTGGCTGAAGAAAAAGGGACGAAGCGCTTTCAAACCCCAAGCCGCGCAGAGCCGCGCGTTGTTTCCCAGCTTGGGATGCGCATCCAGCGGCAGATGCGAACTGTAAACGGCAAGATCATTCCTGAGCAGCATTTGCAGTAATTCATATCGCTTGCCTGTCCACGGATGCGTCGAGCCCCAGAAGAGTCCGTGATGGACAATGAGCAGATCCGCTTTGGCGGTGATCGCCAGCTTCACGGTGGCCAAGCTGGCATCCACGGCTGCCGCGATTCGTGTCACGCGGCCCGAATTCTCCACCTGCAAGCCGTTGACCGCGCCGTCGTAGTCTTGGATTTCGGCGGTGCGGAGCAGGCGGTCGCAATGTTGAACGATGGAAGCAAGGGAAGCTTTCGGCATAAATCGATCAAAGCAAAATCCTCCCGGCCTGCAAAGTTCTTAGTTCAGCTAAAGCTTGCGGCACTGTTCGGGCAATTTTACGCTGCCTGTTCAATGCGTCTGCTGGCTCGTTATCTTTTGCGCGAGTGCCTCATTGCGCTGGGCTTTTGCTTCAGCGCTTTTTTGATTCTCTGGATCGCGGTGGACATGATCACCAACCTGCATGACATGCAGGAGAACAAAATGCGCGCCGGCGATGTTCTTCAATATTACTTTTTCAAAATCCCGGAGTTCCTGCCCATCGCCATTCCGGTCGCGCTCCTGCTGGCGCTGCTCTACGCGCTGACCAATCATGCCCGCAACAATGAAATCAACGCCATCCGTGCGGCGGGTGTGAGTCTCTCGAGGCTCAGCCTTCCGTATTTCGGCATCGGGCTGGTCGCGGCCATCACCTTGTTTACCTTGAATGAATTCGTGGCACCCAATGCCAGTGACATCGCGGAGCAGATCAAAACGCGACGAATTCAGTCGGCGAAACACCGGGACGATCCGCGCGTGAAGAAAAACTGTTCCTTCACCAACACCCGCGCTGGCCGTTCGTGGCACATCGCCGCCTACTACAAGGAAACCGG